>JACMRO010000207.1 GCA_014376425.1 Rubritepida sp. | reverse complement strand
CGAGGATGGCGCCGCCGCAGGCCATGGCGTCGAGCATCGACCAGGACAGGACGAAGGGATAGGTCAGGTACGTATGCGCGGCCGAGACCCGAAACAGCGTCAGAAGTTGGCGGTAGGGCAGGTGGCCCAGAAAGTGGATGCGGGTGAGATCAAGCTTTCCTGCCAGTTCGGTAAGCAGGAAGTCTTTCCAGCCACCGCCGCCCGGGGGGCGGGGGCCGTAGGAGACGCCCTCGCCGGCGGCCACGATGATGACATGTGCCTCCGGCCGGCGCTTCTGGAAATCGGGCAGGGCGCGCAGGAAGGTGTGAAAGCCGCGATAGGGGTCCATCTGGCGCGCGGCGTAGGTCACAAGCGGGTCGCCGGCGCGGAAGGTGCGGCCGTCGGGCAGGGTAAATTCAGCCGGGCCGTCGGGGGTGGCGATGGCGGTGTCGATACCCTCATGCACAACCGACATCCGGGCCTGCGCCCAGGCGGGATAGGTTTCGTGCTGGAAGCGGGTGGGCGCCACGCCCCAGTCGGCCGCTTCCAGTTGCAAGAGTTGCATCAGGTTGCGGCTGCGGGTTGAGGCCTCGCGTTCGAGGTCGATGACCCCGTTCATCGGGTCGAACCCGACATCATTGCCGTGCGCGCGATAGAAGAATTCGCAGTAGAGCAAAATACGCGCGGACGGGAACACGTCGCGCAGATAGGCGGCCTCGCCCCAGCCCAGATGCGCCTCGATGATGTCAGGCACGAAGCCCGCGCGCTTCAATGCCGCGGCCGCACGCGCCACTTCCTGCGCCCGGCGGACCTGACCCTCGATGCGGCGCAGGTAGGGGTGCGTCTGCTCGCCGCCCTGCCGCGGGGGATTGTAGCGGATGTGCTGAACCCCGGGGATGGCGGGGGCCGGGTTCTCGCCCAGCGCCACGACCTTGTGGCCAGCCGCTGCCAGGATGGGGGCGATGCGGCGGAATTGGCCGGGGAAGTTCTGGTGGACGAAGAGAACGTTCATGGGGCGGGTGAAGCCTGCCCTGGGTGGTCAGGCAAGGGCGGCGGTCAGCCCTTGCGGTGACTTAGCCGGGCTGTTTGGCCAGCCGGTGTCCGTGCACGCTGATGGCGACGTAGGCAAACAGCACAACGAAGGCCGGCATGGCAGCTGAAGGGACGAACAGCGCCCAGCTCATGGCTTGCGTCATCCGACCAGGCGGGGCGCCATTGGATGTAGTCCGAACGATGGCCAGAAAACCAATCGGACATGACTGCTCCGGTCAAGGCACCGCCCGGGTCGGCAACACTGAAGACATAGCGGCCAGCGCTGCCGCGGTGCCCACAGCAAAGCTGGCCGGTCCACCGAACCGCCAGCAACTTGATCCGCTCAGAAACTTCCAGGCTTACGCCCGGCGTCTACCCCCGGGCGTCGTTCGCCGCCTGCGGCTTGATGACGCTGCCGATGGTGCCGCGCACCAGCGTGACGCGGACATTGGGTGCGATCTCGGCCTCGATCTCGTCCGACCCCTCAGTCACCTTCTTCACCTCGGCCACGATGCCGCCGGCGGTGATGACGCGATCGCCACGCTTGAGCTCGGTCAGCATGGCGCGGTGGTCCTTCATCTTCTTCTGCTGCGGACGGATCAGCAGGAAGTAGAAGACGACGAAGATGAGGATGAGCGGGGCAAGCTGCATCACCATGGCGCCGGCGCCCGCGGCATCCTGGGCATAAGCTGGCGAAATGAACATGATGGCTCCGAAAGGTTGATCGCGGCCGGAACCTAGCGGCGGGCCGCGTCACGTCAAGTTGCACGCCCGGCGCTTCCGCGCCAAACCGCCGAGCATGAATGACGCCACCCTGCTACGCATCGCCGAAGCGCTGGAACGCCTGGCCCCGCCCCCCACCGCCCGCCTGGCCCTGACCGGGGCGGATGCCTTCGTCTGGCATCCCGGGCCGCCCGCGCGGCTCGACCCCGTGCCGGTGGTGGCGCGGGTTGAGCTAGCGCTGCTGAAGGGTGTGGAGCGCCAGAAATCCATCCTGATGGAGAACACCCTGCGCTTCGCCCAGGGCTTCACCGCCAACAACGCGATGCTGTGGGGCGCGCGCGGCACCGGTAAGTCATCGCTGGTGAAGGCGGCGCACGCGGCCGCCAACGCCGCGCATCCAGGCGCCCTGGTGCTGCTGGAAATCCAGCGCGAGGACATCCGCACCCTGCCGGACCTGCTGAATGTGCTGCGCAGCCAGCCGCGCCGCATCCTCGTATTCTGCGATGACCTGTCCTTCGAAAAGGAGGACGCCGACTATAAGGCGCTTAAATCGGTGCTGGATGGCGGGATTGAGGGCCGGCCGGCCAATGTGCTGTTCTACGCCACCTCTAACCGTCGCCACCTGATGCCGCGCGACATGATCGAGAACGAGCGCAGCACCGCCATCAACCCTGCCGAGGCGGTGGAGGAGAAGGTCTCCCTTTCCGACCGTTTCGGGCTGTGGATCGGCTTTCACAACACCGACCAGGATACTTTCTTTGCCATGGTCGAGGGCTATGCGCAGGCCTTGAAGCTGCCGATCGAGACCGAGGCGCTGCAGCGCGCGGCAGTGGAATGGAGCGTAACCCGGGGCGGCAGGTCGGGGCGGGTCGCCTGGCAGTTCATTCAGGACCTGGCGGGCCGGCTGGGCGTGCGCCTCTGACACCGGCGCCGGCGCGCAAGAACGGCGCGCGCTTTCTTGACCAGGACGGCTCGGCGGCCGGGCAGCCCTGCGCCCGAGTGCCGCGCATGCCGATTCAGCGTGGCGGTAAGGCCGGTCTTCCACCTCACGGCAGAACTTACTGGCGAACTGGTTTCACGGCCAACCGTGGGTAGCGGCGCCTGCGACTTTCAGCGCCGGATCCGGGCCAAACGACTCGTTTTGACCGCGGAGAATGCCGACAACAGCTGTGGCATCGTTGCCGACACAGTGTGGCATGACAAACGGCCCTGGCAGTTGCAAGGAAATCATTCCGAACCTTGAGACTTATCCACAGCACTGACGGACAAATCACGACCTATTACGGCTTGTAACACCTTAGTTGCTTGCCGCCTCCTGCGGCGGGTTGGGACAACGCCGCAGGGATGGGTGGAGTTTCACCCGGGGCTTCAAAGGATTTGTTGATGCGAGATCACGTGATTGCGCTCGGCCTGACGCTCGGCTTGGCTTTCTCCGCAGTGCCCTTTGCCACCGCCGAAGCGGCGCGGTCTGAAGTTCGGGGGCCCGCCGCCGTGCGCCCCGCCGCGGCCCGGCAGACAGCGATCCGGCAGGTGTCGATCCGGGGGGGGTATTCGGCAATGCCGGCGGCACGGCACGGCGGCACCCTGCGGCAGTCGCGCGCCAGCCGTGGTGGCGCGGGCAGCTCCAGTTTCGATGGCGGCATTTCCTGCGTGCCCTACGCGCGTTCGGTCACCGGCATGTCCATCAGCGGCAATGGTCGCGACTGGTGGTACAACGCCGCCGGCCGCTACGCCCGCGCAAGCCGGCCGGAGCCGGGAGCGATCCTGTCCTTCCCCAGCTCCGGCGGTATGCGATCGGGCCATGTCGCCGTGGTCAGCCGCGTGATCAACGCCAGGCTGATCGAGATCGACCACGCCAATTGGGGCGGCCCGGGCATCCGGCGCGGTTCGGTCATGCAGGGGGTCGATGTCATGGACGTGTCGCCCGGCAATGACTGGACGCAGGTCCGGGTACAGGTCGGCCACAGCAATGAGCAGTTCGGCCGGGAATACCCGACGCACGGCTTCATCCTTAATCGATCCGAGGATAGCGGCGCGGTCTACGCCAGCTACGCCAGCGGCGGCTATTCGCGGGTCAGCTTCAACCGGGCCCCGCGCGTGGCCGCGCGCCCCGTGGCGAGGCAGCCTGCCTTGCTGCACCGCGCGTCCTACCAGCCCGCCCGGTCGCACCGGCGTTGAGCGGCGCGCTTAGGCTGGTGGCCTGAAAAAGGCGGCGGCGGGCGAAAGGCTTGCCTGCTTCGCTGCCCGCGCCGCCTCGGCGCGGGCGATCTCGACCCGCAACGCCTCCAGATGGGCGGCGAAGTCGCCCACCGACCAGCCGTCGTAATGGCGCGGCGCCAGCACCGCGTCCCGCTTGAGCGGCATCTCCTCCTCATTCATGCGTCTGCTCCTTTGACCGTGGCTTCAAGCGCGATTATAGCGAAACCCGACGCTGGTGGGACCTCTGGTTCCGCCGCAGACAAACTCCGCCCCTCGCGCCCTGGTGCGTCGGTGTGGGCCGCGGCGATTTCGCGCGCTCCACGTCGCGAACCGCCGGTGCCAACTGTGAACCAACGCCGATGACCCAGCCCCTGATGCCCAAGGCCACCGCGGTGTGGCTGATCGAGAAGACCTCGCTGACCTTCGACCAGGTGGCGGATTTCGTCGGCATGCACCCGCTCGAGGTGCAGGCCATCGCCGATGGCGAGGTGGCGCAGGGCATCATCGGCTACGACCCGGTGTCGAACATGCAGCTGACGCGGGATGAGATCGTGCGGTGCGAGGCGGCACCCTCGGCCCGGCTGGTGATGGCCAAGCCCAGCATCGAACTGCCCAAAATGCGTGGCAAGGGCGCCCGGTACACCCCCGTGGCCAAACGCAACGACCGGCCGGACGGTATCGCTTACCTGCTGCGCAACTATCCGCTGCTGCCTGAGAGCGCTGTGGGCAAGCTGCTGGGCACGACCAAGGATACCATCCAGAAGGTGCGCGAGCGGACCCACTGGAACAGCGCGAACATCAAGGCGCGCGACCCGGTCATTCTGGGCCTGTGCACCCAACAGGCGCTGAATGCGGCGCTGGTCGCCATCGGCGAGAAGCCGGGCTCGTTGCCGCTGCCGGTTACCGAAGACGTTTAAGAGTAGCAAAACCCCCTGTCCCGGCGGGGCAGGGGCTGCTTCACTGGCCCGGAGAACGCAGGGGTCCGCTCATGCCATCCCGTAACTTTATTGTCGTGGCGGTGGGCAAGGGCATGGCGCACCTGGTGGGTGACGCGCCCGTGGGCAGGCCTGCGCGCCGGTGCATCTTCAGAACAGTATGAGCGGGATGACGAAGGGGCGCCGGCGCGGCAGGGAGGAGGCTTCCCCCGGCCCGCTCTTCGGCGGCGACGAGCCGCCGCCGGGCTATCTGGGCCACCGTGCCCGGATGCGGGAAAAGATCGCCCGCGCCGGCCCCGAAGCACTGCTCGACCACGAAATGCTGGAAATGCTGCTGTTCCTCGCCCTGCCGCGGCGCGACACCAAGCCCATCGCCCGTGCGCTGCTCGACCGTTTCGGCGACTTCGCGGCCACCATCGCGGCGCCCATGGCCGAACTGCAGACGGTGGAGGGTATGGGCGAGGCGGCAGCGGCGGCCCTGAAACTGGTGCAGGGCGCGGCCGGGCGCCTGTCCGTCACCCAGGCCCGCAAGGCCGACCTGCTGAACAACTGGGAGCGGCTGACCGCGCATCTCAACGTGGTGATGGCGCGCGAACCCATCGAGCAGTTCCGGGTCCTGTTCCTCGATGCGAAGAACCGCCTGATCGCCGATGAGGTACAGACGCGCGGCACGGTGAACCACACCCCGGTCTACCCGCGTGAGGTGGTGAAGCGGGCGCTGGAGCTGCACGCGACCGCCCTCATCCTGGCCCATAACCACCCCAGCGGCGACCCCACGCCCAGCCGCGCCGACATCGAGATGACGGCCGAGGTGAAGCAGGCGGCGGCGGCGCTGGGCATCGTGCTGCACGACCACGTCATCGTGGGTCAGGGCGGCTGCATGTCGTTCCGGCAGCAGGGGCTGCTATAGCGGGCCATGGCCGGGACGGCTTTGGAGCCGGGCAGCTGAGTTCAGCCCCGGAAATAATGTGGGGGTGGGCTACGGCGCGGGGAACAGCGCGTTCGTCCTGCCCAGCACCCGGTACGCCACAAGGCCCAGATATTCCCGCAACGCCCACTCCGCCATACCCAGCCTTTCAGGGAAGGGTTCGTCGTAGCCTGACAGGCTGGTGAGCCCGGTACTGTAGTTCACTGGCCAGGGGACCACCGGCCAGCCCGCGGCGCGGAACACGCCGACCGAACGCGGCATGTGGCTGGCCGAGGTGACCAACAGCCAGGTCTGGCCAGGCATGGGGCCGACCAGCGCGCGGGAGAGGGTGGCGTTCTCCGCCGTGTTGCGGGCGGCGTCTTCATAGATGACGCGATCGCCGGTCAACCCCAGCTGCTCGAACAGCAGGCGGGCGACATCGGCCTCGGTCATCCGGTGCCGCAACGCGTTGGCGGTGCCGCCGGTGAAGACGATGCGCGCGGCGGGGTAGCGGCGGGACAGCGCGACCGCCTCGGTCATCCGCTCGGCCGCGCCGTTGAGCGCGGGGATGCCGCGGGCGGTGGTCAGATCCTGGTCCACGGCGCCGCCCAGGATGATGATCCCGTCCACCTGCGCCGGCGCCACTTCGGGGCGGGAGAAGCGGTTCTCCAGTGGCCAGGTCATCCAGGTGGCCAGGGGCGTGGCGGCGATGGCGACGAACCAGCCCAGGCCTAGCAAGGCCGGCCAGCGGCCCCAACGCCGGCCGCGCCACAACGCGAATGCGCCGAGCACCGCCAGCGCCAGCGCCAGCGTGTTCGGCCGCAGCAGCTGCCACAGAAGTTTGGAAGCGACGAAGAGGATGTCGTTCAGCATGCGGCCCCCTGGCAGCTCCCCGGAGGCGTTCCGGGTGGCACCCCGGATGGCGCCCCGGGTGGAGCGCGCACGCGCCACAATTCAATGGCGTTGCGTTCTTCGTAGAACAACCCGGCCAGCTCATAGCCTCGTTCCAGCGCGGCGGCGATGGCGGTGGCTGCCGCCGGGCGCATGGTCCCCCACCAGCCGCGATCGACGACGATGAAGCGCGGCCGCGTCGCCAGGATGCGGTCGACCTCGCCATCGGTGGAATTGCCGGCCAGGCGGGCATAGCCGCCGGTCAGGTGGACGGGGAAGGGGAAGCGGGTAGGGATGGCGGCTCCGGCCAGG
>JACMRO010000206.1 GCA_014376425.1 Rubritepida sp. | reverse complement strand
GCAGGGCGGCCTGCTCCGCCGTCTCGCCCGCTTCGACCCTACCGCCGGGAAAGGCGACCTGGCCGGCATGGCTGCGCAGGTCGGCGCTGCGCAGGGTGAGGAGGATGGCGGGTTGGGCGTGCATCACCAATGGCACCAGCACCGCGGCGGGCCGCGACTCCGGCAATGCCAAGCCCACGACGTCGTCGGTGAAGCCGGGCGGCATGTCGGCCAGGAAGCCGGGGCGGGCCAGCCGCGCGGCGAGTTCGTCGGCGGTCAACGGGGGCCGGGTTGCGGCGCGGGGCGGCCGCGCGTCGCAACCCGGCCGGCATTCGTCAGCCCCCGGCGCGCCATCGAGGCTGATGCGCCGCGCCAGCTCATTCGGCCAACTCGTGCGCGGGCAGGCTGTCGATGGGGAAGAACACACCTTCGCTCCACACCCCCAGCACTTCCTGGCCAGACATTTCCTCCGGTTCGGCCAGCGCCACCAGTTCGTAGAAGACGGCGCGGTTGATCCGCGCCTCCAGCCCCGGCCGTACCATAACATAGGGGCGCGGCTCGCCGGTCTTGGGGCATAGCTGGACGCGGATGGGGTGCTCGGCATCGGCCGTCACCATCTCGTCCAGGTTGGTGCGGAAGCTCAGCACCTGCCGGCCGCCATCGTTCTTCCAGTACAGCTCGACGGCGATGAAGGGCGCGTCCTCCACGGTGATTGTGCCGCGCTCAACCGGGGTTTCCAGCACGAAGCTGCCATCCGGGTCGCGCCGCAGCACGGAGGCAAAGAGGCAGACCAGCTCCTTCCGGCCAATCGGCGAGTTCTGGTAGTGCCACGAGCCGTCGCGTGCGATGCGGATACCGAAATCGCCGCAGTCGCGCTTCGCCCCCGGGGGGAACGCGGGCGCGCTCCCCGAATTCATCGCAGGTGGGGCGGCGCTGCAGCCCGCATCCGCAGTCCTTGTTTTGTCCAAAGGTCCGGCCACCCTTAAGCTTCCCGTCTGACTGACCACATATGGGTAATATAGGTAGGCCATACGCAGGATGGGAGACGTCTTGAACACCGAAGCCGCACATTGGCTGAACGAAGCGGAAACGTTGGCCGCGAAGCTGTCGCGCCTGCGCGGCGCCATTGGCCAAGTGATCTTCGGCCAGGAGGCGGTGATCGAGCAGGTGACGATCACGCTGCTCTCGGGCGGGCATGTACTGCTGGTGGGCGTGCCGGGCCTGGGCAAGACCAAGCTGGTGGAGACGCTGGGGACGGTGCTGGGCCTCGATGCAAGGCGTGTTCAGTTTACCCCGGATTTGATGCCGGCTGACATACTGGGGTCGGAGGTGCTGGAGGAGGACGCGCACGGCAAGCGCGGCTTCCGCTTCATCCGTGGCCCGATCTTCTGCCAACTGCTGATGGCCGACGAGATTAACCGCGCCAGCCCGCGCACCCAGTCGGCCCTGCTGCAGGCAATGCAGGAGCATAAGGTGGCGGTGGGCGGCGAGATCCTGCCGTTGCCCGGCCCCTTTCACGTGCTGGCGACACAGAACCCGATCGAGCAGGAGGGCACCTACCCGCTGCCCGAGGCGCAACTTGACCGCTTTCTGCTGGAGATCGAGGTCGGCTACCCCGACGCGGCGGCCGAGCGCGCCATGCTGCTGGCCACTACCAGCGGGGCCGAGGCGAAACCTGCCGCGGTGCTGACCGGGCCGGAGCTGATCGCCGCGCAACAGCTCATCCGCCGCATGCCGGTGCCCGAGACGGTGCTGGACGCCATCCTGAAGCTGGTGCGCGGGGCGCGGCCGGAGAGCGCCGAGCTTCCCGCCGTGCAGAAGAACTTGGCCTGGGGCCCCGGCCCGCGCGCCGCCCAGGCGCTGATGCTGGCCACCCGCGCCCGCGCCCTGATGCAGGGCCGCCTGGCGCCGAGCATCGACGATGTGCTGGAACTGGCCGAACCCGTGCTGCGCCACCGCATGGCGCTGAGTTTCTCGGCCCGTGCCGAAGGCGTTCGCCTGCCCGACATGATCGGCCTGCTGAAAGCGACCATTGCCTGATTCGTCGCTGCGAGCCGAGGCCCTCGGCGCCAATCTGCCGCCGTTGGTGGTGCAGGCCGAACGCGTCGCCGCCACGGTGATGCAGGGTGTGCATGGCCGCAGGCGGGCTGGCACGGGCGACAGCTTCTGGCAGTTCCGCCCCTATCTGGCCGGCGATGCCGCGACCCGGGTCGACTGGCGGCAAAGCGCCCGCGCCGACCGGCTCTACGTGCGCGAGACGGAATGGGAGGCGGCGCAGACGGTCGTGCTGTGGCGCGACGGCGGCGGCCGGATGGAATGGCGCAGCCACCTGGCGGAAACGACGAAGCGCGAGCGCGCCTCACTTCTGCTGCTGGCGCTTGCCGCCCTTCTGCTGCGTGGCGGCGAGCGGGTACGGTTGCTGCCGGGCCCGCCGCGCAGCTTCCATGGCCGCGGCGCGCTGCCGGCGCTGGCAGCCGCCCTGGCCACCCACACGGCCACCCCCATGGCCACCCCCATGGCCGCCCAGGCGGACGATCCGGGCGATGCCGGCAGCCTGCCCCGCCACGCTCGCCTGGTCCTGTTCAGCGATTTCCTGGCGCCGCTGGAGCAGACCCGCGCCATGGCCGCCCGATTCGCGGCGCGCCCCCTGCGCGGCAAGCTGCTGCAGGTGATGGACCCGGCGGAGGAGGTGCTGCCCTATGCCGGCCGCCGCCGCTTCGAGGGGCTGCTGGGCGAGCTCCCCGCACTTCTGCCCCGGGTGGAGGCGGTGCGCGACCTGTATGCCGAACGCCTGGCGCTGCATCGCGCCGCGCTGGGCGATCTGGCGCAAGGCCTGGGCTGGAGCTTCGCCACCCACCGCACCGACCACCGGCCGGAGACGGCGCTGCTGGCGCTGTGGCAAGCCCTGGCACCATCATGAAACAACCCGCGCAGGCCTGGCCCGGCCCGGCTACCGCCCGAATGGCGGGGCCCGCGCAATGATCATCTTCGCCGCTCCCTGGCTGCTCGTGGCGCTGCTCGGGCTGCCCATCCTGTATTGGCTATTGCGCGTCACCCCGCCGCTACCCCGGCCGCAAAGCTTCCCGGCCATCGAACTGCTGCGCGACCTGCCGGTGACCGAGGAGTCGCCCGCCCGCACGCCCTGGTGGGTGCTGTTGATGCGCATGGCGGCGGCGGCGCTGCTGATCCTGGGCCTTGCCCGCCCGGTCTGGGGCCCTGGGCCGGAAGCCGGCGGCCAGGGGCCGCTGCTGCTGGTCATCGACGATGGCTGGGCCGCCGGGCCGGACTGGGCACCGCGCATGGCCGCGGGCCTGGCCGCACTGGATGGCGCGGCGCGCGAGGGGCGCCCGGCCGCCCTGCTCGGCACCGCCCCGGCGGACAACGCCGCGCCGCCGCGCGTGCTGGGACCGATGCCGGCCGCCGATCTGCGCGCCCGGCTGCTGGCGCTGCGCCCCAAGCCCTGGCCGACCGACCCGGCCGCCGCCGCGGCCGCGCTGGCGGAGTGGCGCCGCGGCCCATTCACCACCCTGTTCATTACCGATGGGCTGAATTCAGGTCCGCTCGGCGCCGCGCTCGGCGCCGGCCCGCTCAGCGTCATCCGTGCGGAGGAGCGCCCGCGCCGCGTCCTGGCCGCGCCGCGCGCCGAACCCGACCGGCTGCATGTGACGGTGCGACAGACCGCCCTGCCCATCGCCGCACAGTCGGCCGTGCTGGCCCGCACCGCCGATGGCCGGGCGCTGGCCCGGGCGCCGCTGACCTTCGCGCCCGGCGCCACCGAGGCCACGGCGCCGCTCGAATTGCCGCTGGAGATCCGCAACCAGGTGGTCCGGCTGGAAATCGAGGACGAGGCGGGGGCGGCCGCCGTGGCACTGCTGGACGAACGGTTCCGCCGCCGCCCCGTGGGCCTGCTGCCCGGCGCTGAGGAGGGCGGCGACGCGCCGTTGATCGGCGACGTGTTCTACCTCGACCGGGCGCTGGCGCCCTTCGCGGAAATCCGCCGCGGCTCGCTGGACAGCCTGCTGTCGCGCCCCATTGCCGTGCTGGTGCTGGCCGACCGCCCGGTGGCACCGGGGCGGGAGGAACAGGCGCTGGCGGCATGGGTGCAGGCTGGTGGCACGCTGCTGCGTTTCGCCGGCTCCCGCGTCGCCGAGCGGCCGGATACGCTGCTGCCGGTGCAACTGCGCGCCGAACGCGCGCTGGGCGGTGGCCTGACCTGGGAGCAGCCGCAGAGCCTGGCACCCTTCCCGGAAAACTCGCCCTTCGCCGGCCTGCCGATCCCGGCCGAGGTCAGCATCGAACGCCAGGTGCTGGCCGAACCCACCGCCCGGCTGGCGGAGCGCAGCTGGGCCCGGCTGGGCGACGGCACGCCCCTGGTCACCGCCGAGAGCCGCGGCCAGGGGCGCATCATCCTGTTCCACATCACCGCCACCGCAGAGTGGTCGAATCTCCCCCTTTCAGGCCTGTTCGTGCAGATGCTGCGGCGCATCGTGGCGCTCTCGGCCGGGGTCAATGCCGGGCCGGATGGGGAGGTGCCACTGACCCCGATCGAGGCGCTGGACGGCTTCGGCCGCGGCGTCGCGCCGCCGCCGGCGGCCGCTTCCCTGGCGCTGGCGGCGCTGGAGGCCACCATGCCATCGCCGCGCCATCCGCCCGGCTGGTATGGCACCCCGGGGGCGGACGCCGCCTTCCGCCGGGCACTAAACCTGGGCGCGGCGCTGCCGCCGCCGCTGCTGGCCGCGCTGCCGGCGGGCGCGCGGCTGCTGCCGCTCGATAATGTGCCGGCTGAGCGCGATCTGGGCCCCTGGCTGCTGGCCGCGGCACTGCTGCTGCTGGCGGCCGACCTGCTGGTGTCGCTGCGGCTGCGCGGGCTGCTGGTGTGGCGGGTGGCGGCGCTGGTTCTGGCCCTGGTGTCGCCTGCCCTGACGCGGCCGGCCCTGGCGCAGGAAGGCGCCGGCGCCATCGCCACGCGCCTGGCCTATGTCGTCAGCGGCGATACGGCGCTGGACGAATTGCAGCGCCAGGGCCTCGCCGGGCTGTCGGATTTCGTCAACCGCCGCACCGCCGCGGCCCTGGCCGAGCCCGCGGCGGTGATCCCGGGCGAGACCGACCTGTCATACTTCCCGCTGCTGTACTGGGCGGTGGCGCCGGACGCGCCGGCGCCGTCCGCCGCGGCACTGGCCTCGCTCAACGGCTACATGCGCAATGGCGGCATCATCCTGTTCGACACCCGCGACGAGGGCTCGGGCGAGGGCTTCTCCCCCGGCTCGCGCGCTGCCCTGCGCCGCGTAACGGGCGGCCTGGCCATCCCCGCTCTGGCGCCGATCGCCGAGGACCATGTCCTGCGCCGGGCCTTCTACCTGCTGAACGAATTGCCCGGCCGCTTCACCGGCGCCCAGGTCTGGGCGGCGCGCGACCAGGACCGGGCGAATGACAGCGTCTCGCCCGTCATCATCGGCGGGCATGACTGGGCGGGAGCCTGGGCCACCGATGCGCGGGGGCAGAACATCCACGCAGCCATCCCCGGCGGCACCAGGCAACGCACCCTGGCCTACCGCTTCGGCGTGAACCTCGTCACCTATGCGTTGACGGGCAACTATAAGGGCGACCAGGTCCACGTCCCCGCCATCCTGGAGCGCCTGGGCCAATGAGCAGAACCGATACCCTTCTGCGCGACCACGATGCCGATGACAGCGGCCGCGTCGGCATGGTTGAGCTGTTCTTCGACCTGGTCTTCGTCTTCGCCGTCACCCAGATCAGCCATTCGTTGGCTGCCAACCTGACGCCCATCGTGGCGCTGCAGGTGGCGCTGTTGATCTGCGCGGTGTGGTGGGTGTGGGTCTTCACCGCCTGGGCCACCAACTGGCTGCAATGCGAGACCGGACCGGTCCGGGCCATGCTGTTCGGGCTGATGTTCGCGGGGCTGCTGCTGTCGGCCGCCATTCCGACCGCCTTCGCCGGCAACGGGCTGGTTTTCGCCGGCGCCTATGTGGCCATGCAGCTCGGCCGCACGCTGTTCATGATCTGGGCAGTGCGGGGCGACGATAGGCTGCGGCGGAACTTCCTGCGCATCCTGGTGTGGCTGGCGGCGGCGGCACCCTTCTGGATCGCGGGTGGCATGGCCGAGGGCTGGTGGCGCTTCGCGCTGTGGGTGCTGGCGCTGGGGATCGAGATGGCGTCGCCGGCGCTGTACTTCGCGGTGCCGGGGCTGGGCCGATCCAGATCGAGCGACTGGACCGTGGAAGGCAGCCACATGGCCGAGCGCTGCGGGCTGTTCGTCATCATCGCGCTGGGCGAATCGCTGCTGATGACAGGCGCCACCTACAGCGCCATCGCGCAGCCGCAATGGGCGCACACCGCGGCCTTCGGCCTGGGCTTCGTGGCCTCGGTCGCCATGTGGTGGATCTATTTCGACATCGGCGCCCAGCAGGGCGTCCGCCATATCCAGGAAAGCCACGAGCCGGGCGAGATGGCGCGGGCTGGCTACACCTACCTGCACCTGCCCATCGTTGCCGGCATCATCGTCTCGGCGGTGGCCGACGAGGTGGTGCTGGGCCAGCCCGACGGCGTGACGGGGGTTGGAGAGATGCTGGTCATCCTTGGCGGCCCACTTCTGTTCCTGGCCGGCAACGCCGCCTTCAAGGCCATCCCGCTCGGCTGGTGGCCGCTGTCGCACCGCGTCGGCCTTGGCGTATTGGGGGTGCTGGTGGTGGTGTCGGTATGGGTCTCGCCGGTGGTGCTGGCGGCATTGTCCACCGCGGTGCTGGTGCTGGTGGCGGTGTGGGAGAACCGGTCGCTGGGCGGCAACAGGACGGAGGCGGTAAATGGCTGATACCCCCAGGCGGCAGCGTCGGGGCGCCGGGTCGCCCACACGGCAGGAATTCGAGGCGCTGGCGATCACGCTCGACCTGCTGCTCGACATCAGCCAGCGTTCGGTGATGCTCAGCGTACAGGGGGCGGTCAACACCATCCACCTGGCCCGCCATGCCGCGGCAAAGGCGCGAAATCCCGCCGAACGCGACGACTTCGCCAGCCGGGCGGATGGGCTGGAAGCCGATGTGGAGGCGCGGCTGAGCGCCCTGGGGACGTTGGGCGGCGCCATGGGAAACAGCGCCTCCTGATGCAGCAATTCACCAGCCTCGACCTCGCACCGGTCATTCCGCTGTGGTTGGTGGCGGTGGCGGCGGGCGTTGCACTGCTGGCGCTGCTGCCGGCGTGGTTGCGCCGCGCGCGGGGCGTGTGGTGGCGGGCCGCCGCCTTCGCGGCCCTGTTGCTGGCGCTGGCCAATCCGCGCCTTGTCGAGGAGACGCGCGAGGTGCGCCCGGACATCGCCCTGCTGGTGATGGACGCTTCCGACAGCACCACGCTGGTGCCCGGCCGCGCCGCCGCCATGGCTGCCGCCCGCCGCACCCTCGAAGACCGGCTGGGCCGGCTCGACAATCTGGAGGTCCGCACCGTCGAGGTGCCGGAAGGCGGCAACCAGGGCACCCGCCTGTTCACCGCGCTGGACCGCGCGCTGGCAGAAACCCCGCGCGCACGGCTGGCCGGCGTACTGGCGGTCACCGACGGGCAGCTGCACGACATCCCCGCCAGCCCGGCGCTGGACGCGCCCTTTCATCTGCTGCTGCCGGGCCGCCCGGGCGAGGTCGATCGCCGGCTGCGGGTGATCGAGGCGCCGGGCTTTGGCATCGTCGGCCGTGCGGTCGAGCTGCGGGTGGTGGTGGAGGATCTGGGCGTCACGGGCGTGGGCGCGGCGCGGCTGACCATCCGGCGCGACGGCGCGGCGCCGCGCACGGAAAGCGTGCCGGTGGGCCGCGAGCACCGCATCGAGGTGCCGATCGAACGCGGCGGACCCACGGTGCTGGAACTGATGGCCGAGCCCCGCCTGGGCGAGGTCTCCGACGCCAATAACCGCGCCGTCATCACCATCAACGGCGTGCGCGACCGGCTGCGCGTGCTGCTGGTGAGCGGCGAGCCGCACGCCGGCGAACGCACCTGGCGGCGGCTGCTGAAGGCCGATCCGGGCGTCGACCTCGTGCACTTCACCATCCTGCGGCCGCCCGAGAAGGACGACCTGACGCCGCTGAACGAGCTGGCGCTGATCGCCTTCCCGGTGCGCGAGCTGTTCCAGGTCAAGCTGCGCGAATTCGACCTGATCGTCTTCGACCGCTTCGCCAATCGCGGCATCCTGCCGCCGGCATACCTGCGCAACATCGCCGAATTCGTCCGCGGCGGCGGGGCGCTGCTGGTCAGCGTGGGGCCGGAATTCTCAGGGCCGGCCAGCCTGGCCAACACGCCGCTGGCCGCGGTGCTGCCGGCGCGCCCGGTGCCGCCGCCCGGCGCCATCCAGGAAGCGCCATTCCGGCCGCGCGTGTCCGAGGCCGGGCAACGCCACCCCGTCACCGACGGGCTGCAGCCCGGCGCCGAACCCGAATGGGGACGTTGGTACCGCTACCTCCGCGCCGAGCCACGCAGCGGCACCACGGTGATGGAGGCCCCCGGGGGCGCGCCGCTGGTGCAGCTGGACCGCGTGGGCCAGGGCCGTGTGGCACTGCTGCTGAGCGACCACATCTGGCTGTGGGCGCGCGGCCATGAGGGCGGCGGGCCGCATCAGGAATTGCTG
>JACMRO010000205.1 GCA_014376425.1 Rubritepida sp. | reverse complement strand
CTATGGAACGAGTTGCCGGCGCCCGATACGGCACGGCGGCGCGTGGGCTTCCTGGGCCTGGGCCAGCTGGGCGCCCATGCCGCGGGCCTGGTGGCGGCGCTGGGCTTCCCGGTGCTGGGTTGGACACGGACGCCACGCGACATGCCCGGAGTGCGCTGTTTCGCCGGCGCCGACGGCCTGCGCCAGATGTTGCCGCAGACCGACATTCTGGTCTGCCTGCTGCCACTGACGCCCGACACCCGTGCCATCATCAGGGCGGAGACGATGGCGCTGCTGCCGCGCGGTGCCTTCATCATCAATTCGGGCCGCGGCGGCCATCTGGTGGCCGCGGACCTGCTGGCGGCGCTGGACTGCGGACAGGTAGCGGGTGCCGCGCTGGATGTGTTCGAGCCGGAGCCGCTACCCGCCGATCACCCACTCTGGGCGCATCCGGCGGTGCTGGTCTGGCCCCATGCCAGCTCGATCACCATCCCGCGCAGCGCGGCGCCGCAGGTGGTGGAGAATATCCGGCGGCTGCGGGAGAAGCGGCCGTTGATCAACCTGGTGGATGTCTCGACCGGGTATTAGCCCGGCGGGGCCGACCGGCGCCGGGCCGGTCGGATACGGCGTATCGTCAGGCCCGGCGGGCCTCATCGAATTCCGCGACGACGCGGTCCAGTGGCACCGCCACCTGGCCTTCGGCCGCAGCCATTGTCTCACGCAGGTCGCGCAGCAGGGCCGCGCCGGCTACCGTGCGTTGCACCAGAACGCTGCGGCGATCCATCGGGTCCAGCTTGCGGCGGGCGAGATCGAGCTCACCCAGCCGGTCCAGCGCGCGGGTGATAGCGGGCTTGGAGACGTTCAGATCCGCCGCCAGGCCGCGCACCGTGTGCGGCCCCTCGGCCAGATAGACGGTCAGGAACACGCCCAGCTGCCGGGCTGAAAGATCCGGCCCGTCACGCCGCACCAGCGATACCACGGTGTCGCGAAGGATCCCGACCAGCTGGTCGGCCTCGTGCAGATTGGCCATCATCGTTCCTTTCGCCGCGGGCGCTCACCCTCCCGGCGGGTGGGCTGGTGCGCTGGGTCGGCACGTCGTTGATCTGGAATCGTAATAATCCCATGCCCGATGATTTGCCAGTGAAATATCAAACTAGTTCGTAGGGTTATTCGCGCGGTACGAAGCCAGGCCGCGTAGCAGGGCGCGCAGGCCGGTCGCTTCGCCGCCCTCCGGCCGCGCGGGCCGGGTCGAATCGTTCCACGCATAGAGGTCCAGATGCGCCCAGGGCACCGATGGGGGAACGAAGCGGCGCAGAAACAGCGCGGCGACGACGGCTCCGGCGCCCGGCTTGGTGGCGATGTTGTTCAGATCGGCGATCGGGCTGTCCAACCAGCTGTCGTAGCCGTCATGCAAAGGCAGCCGCCACAGCGGCTCCTGCGCCGCCCGGCCGCCGGCCAGCAGCGCCTCCGCCAGCGATTCGTCATTGCTGAACAGGGCCGGCAGGTCCGGCCCCAGGGCCATGCGCGCCGCCCCGGTCAGGGTGGCGCCATTCAGGATCAGGGCGGGTGCATGCTCGCCGGCGTGGTGCAGCAGGTCGGCCAGCACCAGCCGGCCCTCGGCATCCGTGTTGCCGATCTCGACCGACAGGCCGGCGCGGGTGGCGATGACGTCGCCAGGGCGCAAGGCTGGGCCTGAGACGGAATTCTCCACCGCGCCGACCAGCAGCAGGATGCGCCAGGGCGCGCGGGCGGCCATCAGGCATTCGGCCAGCGCCAGCATGACCGCCGCACCCCCCATGTCCTTCTTCATCCGCAGCATCGCCGCGGCGGGCTTGAGGTCCAGCCCGCCGGTGTCGAAGCACACGCCCTTGCCGCACAGCGCCAGCAACGGCGCGTCTGCCGCGCCCCATTCCAGCACCGCGACGCGGGGCGCGCGCGGGCTGCCGCGGCCGACGGCGGCGATGGCCGGAAACCCTTCCTCCAGCGCCTCGCCCTCGATCAGCCGGTAGGTCGCGCCATGGTCCCGCGCCACGCCGGCCACCGCTTCGGCCAGCTCGTTCGGGCCCAGCGCGTTGGCCGGCGTGTTGATCAGATCGCGGGCGCGCAGGATCGCGCGAAGCTCCGCCAGCACCCCATCCTGCCCGGGCGGCAGTCGCAGGCGCGCGGGCGAGCGATGGCTGCGATAGCGCCCGAACCGGTAGGCCCCCAGGCCCCAGCCCAGCACGGCGTTTTCCGCATGCGCGCCATCCGCCATGTGCCACAAGCTGCCCTCCGGCAGGGCATGTGCCAGGCCGCCGAAACTCGCCGGGCTGGGCGGCCCACTTCCCAGCCCCAGCCCCAGCACGGCGCCGGCCAGCCCGTCCGTCCCCGGCAGCAGCGCGATCTGCTGCGCGGCACCGGTAAAGCCGCTGGCGGTCAGGAAGGCGCGATGCTCCGCCGGTACGGCTTCGATCGATGTGTAGAGCGGCCGCGTATCCGCGGCCTCGGTCCAGAAATCGTGCATGCCATTCGCGTAGCCGATTCAAGGTACGCACGCCACATGAGGGCCATGCGTTGCAACCTTCGGGGCCGCGCGCCACATGCCGAGGCATGACGAACACACACGACCCGCTGGGCTGGCACGGCACCACCATCCTCTGCGTGCGACGGCCCGGGCCGGATGGCAGGATGCAGGTCGCCATGGCGGGCGACGGCCAGGTCTCGATGGGCCAGACAGTGGTCAAGGGCAATGCGAAGAAGGTGCGCCGCATCGCGGGCGGCACCGTGCTGACAGGCTTCGCCGGCGCCACCGCCGACGCTTTCACATTGCTCGAACGCCTCGAGGCGAAGCTGGAGCGCTTTCCCGATCAGCTCGAACGCGCCTGCGTCGAGCTGGCGAAGGACTGGCGGACCGACCGCTACCTGCGCCGGCTCGAAGCGTTGCTGGCCGTGGCCGATAAGGATCGATCCTTGCTGCTGACCGGCCAGGGCGACGTGCTTGAATCGGAGGACAACGTGATCGGCATCGGCTCGGGCGGCAATTACGCGCTCAGCGCGGCACGCGCGCTGATGACGATCGAGGGGTTGAGCGCCGAGGAGACCGCGCGCCGCGCCATGAAGGTGGCAGCCAGCATCTGCGTCTACACCAATGGCAATATCGTGCTGGAGACACTGTGATGGACAGCGTTAATCTTTCGCCGCGCGAGATCGTCAGCGAGCTCGACCGCTTCATCGTCGGCCAGAACGACGCCAAGCGGGCTGTCGCCATCGCGCTTCGCAACCGCTGGCGCCGGCAGCAGCTGCCCGAGGCGATGCAGGGCGAGGTGGTGCCCAAGAACATCCTGATGATCGGCCCCACCGGCTGCGGCAAGACCGAGATCGCGCGCCGCCTGGCGCGCCTCGCCAACGCCCCCTTTACCAAGGTCGAGGCGACGAAATTCACCGAGGGCGGCTATGTCGGGCGCGACGTGGGCAGCATCATCCGCGACCTGCTGGAGGTTGCCATCGCGCAGCTGCGCGAAGCGGCGCGGAAGGGCGTGCAGGCCAAGGCGGAGTTGGCGGCGGAGGAGCGGCTGCTGACGTCGCTGGTGGGCGAGGGCGCTTCCGGCGAGACCAGGATGAAATTCCGAAAAATGCTGCGCGGCGGCGAGATCGAGACGCGCGAGATCGAGGTGGCGGTAGCCGACGCGGCGCCCAGCCCGATTGGCATGATGGAGATGCCTGGCATGCCCCCGGGCATGCAGAACATGCAGGAACAACTCGCGAAGATGTTCGGCAAGAATGCCCGCCCCCGCAAGATGACGGTGGCCGCCGCGCGTGAGGCGATGACGCGCGAGGAGGCCGACAAGCTGCTGGACGAGGAGGCGCTGATCCGCGACGCGGTGCGCCATGTCGAGAATAACGGCATCGTCTTCATCGACGAGATCGACAAGATCGCCCGCGGTGCCGGCCCCGATGGCGTCCGCGGCGGCGATGTCAGCCGCGAGGGCGTGCAGCGCGACCTGCTGCCGCTGATCGAGGGCACGGTGGTCAACACCAAGCATGGCGCGGTGCGCACCGACTTCATCCTGTTCATCGCCTCGGGCGCGTTCCACCTCAGCAAGCCGTCCGACCTGCTGCCCGAACTGCAGGGCCGGCTGCCGATCCGGGTGGAGCTGAAGGCGCTGACGCGGGAGGATTTCAAGCGCATCCTGCGCGAGCCGGAGCACTCCCTCGTCAAGCAATCCATCGCGCTGATGGGCACCGAGGGGCTGACGCTGGAAATCGCCGAGGATGCGGTGGATGCGGTGGCCGACCTGGCGGCCGACATCAACGCCAGCGTTGAGAACATTGGCGCGCGGCGGCTGTCCACGGTGCTGGAGCGGCTGCTGGAGGAGATCAGCTTTACCGCCAGCGACCGTCCGGGCGAGACGGTGCGCATCGATGCGGCGCTGGTGCGGGAGAAGGTGGCGCCGCTGGCGGCAAGCGCAGATTTAAGTCGGTATATTCTGTAACCGAAATTTTCAGCGATCACGGTTCGAAAAAATCCTCCCTGCGAAGCCATCTGACGAAGTCGAGTTTGAAGAACAGCTCACAGCTTTTCAGGCGAATGTGGCTACGGTCGCACGCTGTTTTTTCAGTTCTGCGGCGATCAACCATCTTGCTTTGCACGACAACACGCTAAACGGCCGGCTCAATGCGGCACCAGAATTTTGGAACCTTGTGCTGGGTACCAGCCAAACGACTTTGTTCATCGCGCTTGGCCGCATTTTTGATCAGGGAAAGGATGTACCGTTTACCCTGGATAGGCTGCTTCAAGCCGCACGGAGGGGTGGTGGCGCTATTTTTGCGGCCAACCGGTTAGCCGACCGTAAGCGCCGCTTCAGCGGGACCGCTGACGACTGGCTGGAGGAATATCTCAGCCATATTTTCGTCCCGACTCCTCAGCAATTCAAAGGATTAAAGAAGCTGCTCGGGCGTTATCGGAAACAGTTTGAGGCGACTTATCGCCCTATCCGAGTTAGGGTCTACGCGCACGGTATTGCTACGGAACAGGAGCTGAGCGAGCTTTTTGCAGAGACCCGGCGAGTCGAAGTTGAACGCATTATTCGCATCCTACAGCGGGTCGGCGACGGTCTGTGGAACCTTTATCACAATGGCCAAAATCCCCTCAAGCGAGGACGATTTCCGCCAAGAGGCATAGGAAGGCTCATGCAGCCGCCACCCTATCGCGGCAACACTTCGGACCAGGAGATCATCATTGAGGCTGTTCGGACGGTCATGGCTCAACTGGGAGATAGTTAAGTGTTTGAAAGCCTTACGATAGCGACCATCCCGATGCCAAACGTCGTCGATTAGACAATTCGACCCCGCCAGTCGTCCAGCACCGCGCGCAACGTATCCCCCCACTCGATGCGCGGCGCCCAGCCCAGCAGGGCCCGCGCCCGGGCGGCATCGCCCTGGGTGCGCACCACGTCATTGGGCCGCAGCGCGGCGGCGGCCTGCTCGATGGACGGGCGTATCCCGGCCAGCGCCAGCAGGCCTTCCAGCATGTCGCCCACGCGCCGCGCCTGGCCCGATGCCAGGTTGATCGCCACGCCATTTTCCAGATCATCGAAGCGCGCCAACGCCAGCGCATAGCCGTGGCAGACGTCGCGCACGTCGAGAAAATCCCGCCAGCGATCCAGGGCGCCCACGCGAAGGCTCGGGTGCTCTGGCCGCCCGGCCTCGAACAGCGCCACCTGTCGGGCGAAATCGGTCATCACATAGCCGGGCGACTGGCCGGGGCCGACATGGTTCAGCGGTCGCATCCGCACCACCCGAAGCCCCTGCGTCGCCATTTCGCCCAGCGCCGTATCCGCCGCCGCCTTGGCCTCGGCATAGGGGTTGGTGGGCTGGAAGGGGGTGTCCTCATTCGCCGGGCCGTCGCGGAAGGACAGGCCATAGACCTCGCCGGTCGAGGCAAAGACCAGGCGCGCTTCCGGCACCGCGGCCAGCATGGCGCGGGCCAGGGTCACCGTGGCATCGAGGTTGGCTGCACGTGTCCCACCAGGGTCGTGGAAGGAAGCCGGGACGTTGGCCTGGGCGGCCAGGTGCAACACCGCGTCGGGCCGCATCGCGGCCAGCGCCGCGCGCAGCCCGGCCTCGTCGTCGAGAGCCAGGGCCAGGCTTTCGTCCCAGCCATGCGCCGCGCGCCGGTGTACGCCCGCGATCAGCCGCGCCTGTGGAAACGCCGCCCGCAATGCCGGCAGCATGTGCCCACCGACGAAGCCCGACGCCCCGGTGACGAGAACCCGCAAGTCAGTCCTGCCACTTCACCTGCAGGAAGGGTGCGGGCATCAACAGTTTGCTCTCCTGCGTCATGGTCAGCGGCCGGGTCTTGGCGATGTAGGCCTGCCAGGCGGGGTCGGCGCCCAGGCGGGCCCGCTTCTCGGTGCGTTCGGCCAGGCTTTCATAGGCCCACATGTGGACAATCTGGTTCAGCGGGCCGAACTCGGTCTGGTAGTAGCCCACCATGCGGCCGAGGATGGGCTTCTGGATCGCCATGCCCTCGGTTTCGTAGAGCTTCAGATACTGCCCGGTCATGCCGGGATGCAGGGTGTAGGTGCGTTGCTCGACGATCATGGCGTTTCCTTTGTTCGCGCGGGGAGGCTAGCCGGCAACGGCGGTCACAGGAAGCTGACCGGATCGACATCGACCTGGACGCGCACGCTGCGGGATAGCCTTGCCGCTGCCAGCCAGTCGCGAAGGATGGGCTGCACCGGGACGCCGCGCTCGGCCTTCAGCAGTAGCCGGTGGCGGTGCCGGCCGCGCAGCATGGCCAGCGGCGCCGGCGCCGGCCCCAGCACTGAAATGCCGGGCAGGTTGGGCGCCAGCAGGCCCAGGTCGCGCGCCGCGCGGGCGGCCTCCAGCGCGTCCTCACTGCTGACGATTAGCGCCGCCAGCCGACCATAGGGCGGCCAGTGGCCGGGCAGGCGCTGCGCCTTCTCCTCGGCCAGGAATGCTTCCAGATCGTTGGCGACCAGCGCCTGCATGACAGGGTGTTCGGGGTTGTAGGACTGCAACAGCACCTGGCCCGGTGCCTCCGCCCGCCCGGCGCGGCCGGCCACCTGGTG
>JACMRO010000204.1 GCA_014376425.1 Rubritepida sp. | reverse complement strand
GGCGACGACATCATGCGCGACCAAGCGGTAGCAACAACGATGCATGGCGGCGTCGGCAACGACCAGTATGTCATCAACAGCCTGGGCAGCGTGATCGTCGAGAATGCTGGCGAAGGTATCGACACCGCCTGGCTTCAGGTCGACGGCTACACGCTTAGCGACAATATAGAGATAACTTACCTTGCCGGCGCGGCGAGGACCGCGACGGGCGGTAATACGGCCGAGCAGCTGGTATCGAACCAGGCGACAGGTAGCACCTTGTACGGCCGTGGCGGCAATGACGTTTTGTGGGGCAGCGTCTTCGCAGACAGCCTAAATGGTGGCGACGGCGACGACATCATGCGCGGCCAGGGTGGTGCGGACACCATGGTCGGCGGCGACGGCAACGATAGCTACGTGGTGCTCGATCCCGGCGTGGTCATTATTGAACTTCCCAATCAGGGCTACGACTTCGTCTATGTTGGCTTGGCAGCAAATATCGATTTCACCTTGGCCGATAACGTCGAGTGGGCAATTCTTTCCGGTGCTGCTAACCGACTGACAGGAAACGCTAGCGATAATTATTTGCTGGGTGGAGGTTTGGCCTGCCGAATTGATGGCCGAGCGGGCAACGACCAGATATTCGGCAGCAACTTTGCCGATACACTGATTGGCGGTACTGGAGACGACACTATCTATTGCTACGGTGGTGCAGATCGCCTGTTATACCAGTCGGTGGGATGGGGTTCAGACCAACTGTCGGGTTTTGCGACAGCCGATGGTGCGAAATTGGATTTCCGTGGCAGTGGTCTCACCTTTGCAAATCTGACGCTTGACGTTTCAGGTGGGAATACGCTGGTCAGTTCTGGCGCTGACGCCATTCTGGTCTTTGGCGCTGTTCTGACCGCCTCCGACTTTTTGTTCTAAGATCAGGGCGCCATGAGAACGGCGCCTGTTTAATAAAGTAGGGGTGTGGCCGGGTGCGCACCGATACGCACGCCCGGAAGCCACCAACGCAGTTCCCGCGCTGCAGGCTAGGTTCTGTGGGCCGTCCAAAAGGGCCTGCTTGCGGAGCCCGGATTGGCCCTTGATGGTTAGTGACTCGGTGGCTACGTCGGGCTTCGGAAAGCCGATCCCTGCCATAGTTAGGTTCAGTGGCACAACGCCAACCCGCGTCCGCTGGTAGGCTGTAAGTGCCCGGGGCGACCTCCTTTCGATGGCGCATTCTCGGCAGCGCAGAACGCGTCATGACCGCGCCATCCGCCTGGTTGAATCGGGCGGCCTCACGGCCACCTTGCGACTTATGGGACTTCTCTCGATCGTCGCGCTATTCGCCATCGCTCTCTGCCTTGGGGGCATGGTGTTCTTCGCCGCCTGCGTGGCGCCCCTGGTCTTCTCACGCCTGCCGGCCGAGCATGCGGGGCGGTTCATCCGCGGGCTATTCCCCATCTATTACCTGTATGTGATGGGGCTGTCGGCCGCGGCCGCACTGGCGCTGCTGCCCATCTCGGGGGTTGCGGCCGGGCTCGCGACCGCGGTGGCGCTCAGCGCGCTATGGCTGCGGCAGGTGCTGATGAAGACCATCAACCGGCTGTCCGACGCGGCACAGGCGGGCGACCGGGCAGCAGCCAAGCGGTTCGACCGGGCCCATCGCCTGTCGGTCATCATGAACGTGCTGCAGATGGCGGTTCTTGCCGCGGTGCTGGCAGGGTTCTAAGAACGAGCTATTCTAAAAATACTGTCATCTCGGGAAGAAAAGACCATGGATCGCCGTCTCCTCCTCGGTGCCGCTGCCGCCGCCGCCCCTGTCGCTCTCATGGCACCCGCCCTGGCGCAGACCGCGATGCCTGAAGTGCGCTGGCGCGTCCAAAGCTCCTTCCCGCGGGTGTTCGACGTGTTGTACGGCACGCTGGAGCGGGTCGCCGCGCGGGTCGCGCAGCTGACCGATAACAAGTTCCGCATCCAGGCTTTCCCAGCCGGCGAAATCGTCGGCGGCCTGCAGGTGCTGGACGCGGTGCAGGCCGGCACCATCGAGGCCGGACATACCGCCAGCTATTACTACATCGGCAAGGACATCGCCTTCGCCCCCTTCACCGCGATGAGCTTCGGGCTGAATGCGCGGCAGATGACGGCTTGGTTCCGCTTCGGCGGCGGCAACGCGCTGGCGGCCGACCTGTTTCGAGAATACAACATCCACGGGATCACTTGCGGCGATACCGGCGCACAGATGGGCGGCTGGTTCCGCAACGAGATGCGCTCGGTCTCCGACCTCAACGGACTGAAGTTCCGGATCACTGGTCTTGCCGGCCAACTATTCACCCGCCTGGGCGCCGCCCCGGTGCTGACCGCCCCGGCCGATATCTACCCCAGCCTGGAGCGGGGCGTCATCGACGCCGCCGAGTTCGTCGGCCCGCATGACGATGAGCGCGCCAACTACGTCCGCGTCGCCCGCTTCTATTATGCCCCGGGCTTCTGGGAGCCAGGCGCCCGGCTGCATTTCATGAGCAACATCCGCGCCTACAGCGCACTGCCGGACTTGTATAAGCACGCGCTCGACGTCGCCTGCGCCGAGGCCGATAGCGACATGGTGGCCCGCTACGACCACCTGAACCCGCAGGCGCTGCGCCGGCTCGTCGCCGCTGGTGCCCAACTGCGCTTCTGGCCGCGTGAAATCCTGCAAGCGGCCTGGCGCGCCAATGAGGAAATGGTCAACGATCTCAGCGGTCGCAACGCACGCTTCAAGACGATCATGGACAGCTACCGCGCCTATCGCGGCGAGATGTTCCAGTGGCACCGCGTGGGCGAGAACAGCTTCGACAACTTCGCCTTCCCGGCTGCGGCGGCCGGTGCTGCGCAGTGATGGCCGCACAACCAGGCATGCCAGCTGGCCCCCAGGCAGAGGCGAACCTGACGGTCGGCGCCGCGGCCGCGCTGTCGCCGGCGCAGCGTGACCGGATCGAGGCAGCGGCTTTTCGCAAGCTTGTCGAACATCTGCGCGCGCGGTCGGATGTGCAGAATATCGACCTGATGAACCTGGCCGGCTTCTGCCGCAACTGCGCCAGCCGCTGGTACCAGGAAGCGGCGGCCGAACAGGGCGTGGCGCTGGAGACCCCGTCGGCGCGTGAAATCATCTACGGCATGGACTACAAGGCCTGGCAGGCAAAGCATCAAAAAGATGCGTCGTCGGAGCAAAAGGCAGCCTTCGCGGCCAGCAACCCTGACCACTGAAGGCCGCGGCACCCGTCCGGCGTTGATCCGGCGGCCGCCTTACCGTCCGGGGCCCGCACCGGGTCCCACACCGGGTGCCTCGCCAGATTCCGCGCCGGCGCGACGCGCCGGTCTATCCCGGAGCCGGCGGCCGCTTCACCGTCCGCGTCTAGCATTGGTTCCCGCGCCCGGTCCGTTACCGGGTGCCCCGCCGGGTCCCTCGCCAGATTCCGCGCCGCCACGACGCGCCGGTCTATCCCGCGCATGACAGCGGAGGCAGCAGGCCGGCGCCCGGAAGGGCGTCCGTTGCGAATGGCTGCCATTCAGAGCGCCATCGACAGCCAGACCAAGCCGCCCGGTTCGCTCGGCCAACTGGAGCCGGTGATGGCGCTGGTCGCCGCCAGCCAGCGCAGCCTCAGGCCCAATCTGGGGCAGCCCCATATGCTGATCTTCGCCGCCGACCATGGCGTCGCGGCGGCCGGCGTTTCCGCCTATCCACGCGCGGTGACGGCCCAGATGGTGGCCAATTTCGCGGCTGGCGGTGCAGCCATCAATGCGCTGTGCCGCAGCGCCGGCATCGCGCTGACGGTGGTGGATGCCGGGGTCGACTGGGACGGGCCGCCGCCCGGCGTGGTGGCGTGCAGCCAGGGACGCGGCACGGCGAATTTCGTATCCGGCCCGGCCATGAGTCCCGCCGCCGCCCGCCGCGCCATGCAGGCGGGCGCCGCGCTCGTCTCTGCCCTGCCAGCGGGCGACCGGCTGATCGGCTTTGGCGAGATGGGCATCGGCAACACCACATCGGCCGCGGCGCTGCTCGCGGCGCTGCTCGGCCTGTCGCCGGCCGCCGTGCTCGGCCGCGGCACCGGAGTGGATGACGCCGGCCTGGCCCGCAAGCGCGCGGCCATCCGCGCCGGGCTGGTGCGGCATGCAGCTGCCGCCCCACTCGCGGCGCTGGGCGGCTTCGAGATCGCGATGATGGCCGGCGCCATGGCCCGCGCCGCGCGTGAAGGGCGCCTGGCGGTGGTGGACGGCTTTGTCGCCACGGCCGCCTGGGCCGCGGTGGACAGCCCGGCGCTGCGGGCACACAGCATTTTCGCCCATGTCTCGGCCGAGCGGGCGCATCGCGCCGTGCTGGGCCGGCTTGGCGTCACCCCGCTGCTCGACCTCGGCATGCGGCTGGGCGAGGGCAGCGGCGCTGCGTTGGCCATCCCCTTGGTCCAGGCCGCTGCAGCCCTGCTGCGCGAGATGGCGACGTTCGAGACCGCGGGCGTGGCGCGTGGGTGAGTGGGCGTTTATTCGCCGGGAAGCCCGCGCCGCCCGCATGGCGGTGATGTTCTTCACCCGCATCCCGGTCCCCAGCCTGCCCGATTTCCGGGAGACGGACCTGACCAACGCGGCCCGCTGGTTTTCAGCCGTGGGGCTGCTGGTGGGCGGCATCCAGCTCATGGTGCTCGGTCTGGCAGCAATGGCGTTGCCGGCGATGGCTGCGGCGCTGCTGGCGCTGACCGTCGGCCTGCTGCTGACCGGCGCCTTCCACGAGGACGGCCTGGCCGACAGCTTCGACGGGCTGGGCGGCGGATACACCCCGGACCGCGTGCTGGACATCATGAAGGACAGCCGCATCGGCACCTTCGGCGCGGCCGCGCTGATCCTGGCGCTGGCCTTGCAGGCGGTGGCGCTGGCGGAACTGGTGGCATGGCCCGCCACGCTGCTCGCGGCCCATGCCGCCAGCCGCTTCGCCGCGGTCACGCTGCTGGCGACGCAGGCCTATGTGCGGGAAGACGCGCAGTCCCGCGCCAAGCCGCTGGCCACGCAAATCGGCGCCGGCGGGCTGGCCTGGTGCGGCGCCCTGGCGGCGCTACCGTGCCTGTTGGTGCCGTGGCGCATGGCGGCCGCCATGCTGGTGGCCATGCTGCTGATGCGGCTGTGGTGGGGGCATGTCTGCGCCCGGCGGCTGGGTGGCTACACGGGCGACCTGCTGGGCGCCTGCCAGCAATTGTGCTTCACGGCCGGGCTGCTGGCGGCGGTGGCCGGGCGCTGAGGGTGGTGCGGTGATCTGGCTGTTGCGGCATACGCCGGTGCGCATCGGGTCCGGCATCTGCTACGGGCGCGCTGATCTGCCGCTGGCGGATGCGGCGGATGTCGGCGCTGTCGTGGCGGCCCTGCGAAGTGGCCCGGCCGCGCCGCTCGGGGCGGTGCCCACCGTCATCTCGTCCCCCGCCCGCCGCTGCGTCGCGCTGGCTGTCGCCATCGATCCCGGTTTTACCACCGATCCGCGTCTGCTCGAGCTCGATTTCGGCGATTGGGAGGGCGTGGCCTGGAACGACGTGCCGCGGGCCGCGCTAGACGCCTGGGCGGCGGATCCCTGGGGCTTTGCGGCGCCCGGCGGTGAATCCGGCCACACCCTGCTGGCCCGGGTGCGGGCGTTTTGGGCGGACACCCCGCAACGTCCGCTCATCATCGTCTCGCATGGCGGCCCGTTGCGGCTGCTGCGGCAACTGGCCGAGCGCCGCCCGTTGGACATCCTGGAAGCGCCGCCGGCCCTGGGCGCGGTGCTGCGCATCGGCTAGATGCCCGGGCTGAGGTTGGGGGATTTGAGACCATGGCGATCAAACCGGGTGATACTTTGCAGGGGCCCGATGTGGGCGGCATCGCGGCCGAGCGGTTGCGAAGCATCGTTGAACGCATCGAGCGGCTGGAGGAGGAGCGCAAGGCGCTGGCCAGCGATATCAAGGATATCTTCGCCGAGGCGAAGTCGGCGGGGTTCGACGTCAAGGTGCTGCGGCAGATCCTCAGCCTGCGAAAGAAGGAGCCGGCTGAGGTGGAGGAGCAGGAGACGCTGCTCGATCTCTACAAGCGGGCGCTTGGGATGTAGCGCGCCGCCCCGGCCGTCCAGCATCGGCGGGCCGGCCGCCGGAAGTCCAGCTGGCGGCATTCAGATGCCGAAACGGTACACCACCGTCACAGCCGCACCGCCGGCGCCGATGGGCAGCGGGCGCTGATGCCCGGCGCCGGCCTTTTCGCATGTTGTGCGTGGCGCCGGGCCGCAGCCTTCCCGGCCTGAGGTGGCCACGCTAGCCTCTCGCCAAGTAAAACGGGGAAGACGCCATGGCCGCCTATCTGATCGCCAATCTGCAGGTGCATGACCAGGCGACCTTTGCGCGATATGGCGAACAGGTGGCACCGATCATCGCGGCGCGGGGCGGCCGCTACCTGGTGCGCGGCGGTACCGTTACCCCGGCCGAGGGCGATGCGGGGCTGCGCCGGGTCGTCATCGTCGAATTTCCCGACATGGCGACGGCGCGCGACTTCTATGGCAGCGGCGAATATGCGCCGCTGCTGGCATTGCGGGTCAGCGCCTCGACCGGGACGGTCGCCTTCGTCGAAGGCCTTTCGGCGTGAGCCTGCTGGCGCTGCTGCAGGGGCGGTTGCGGCTCCCGGTCATTGCCTCGCCGCTGTTCATCATCTCGGTGCCTGACCTCGTTGTGGCGCAGTGCACGGCGGGTGTGGTCGGCTCGATGCCTTCGCTCAATGCGCGGCCGATCGAGCAGCTCGACGACTGGCTGGCGGAAATCCGCGAGCGGCTGGCGGCGCATGACCAGGCGCATCCCGAGCGGCCAAGCGCCCCCTTCGCCATCAACCTGATCGTCCACAAGTCGAACGACCGGCTGGATCAAGACCTGCAGCTGGTGGTGAAGCACCGGGTGCCGCTCATCATCAACAGCCTGGGCGCGCGGGCGGAGGTGTATGACGCCATCCATTCCTATGGCGGCTACGGGCTGCACGACGTGACCAACCAGTTCTTCGCGCATAAGGCGATCGAGAAGGGCGCGGATGGGCTGGTGCTGGTGGCCGCCGGGGCGGGCGGGCATGCCGGCAATCTCTCGCCCTTTGGCTTCCTGCAGGAGACGCGGGAATGGTTCGGGGGGCCGATCGCGCTATCCGGTGCCATTGCGCATGGCCGGTCCATCCTGGCGGCGGAGGCGATGGGGGCCGACTTCGCCTATATCGGCAGCGCCTTTATCGCGACCGACGAGGCCCGGGCGGTGGAGGGCTACAAGGCGATGATCACCCAGGCCGGCGCGGAGGACATCGTCTACACCAACCTGATCACCGGGGTGCACGGCAACTATTTGAAACCGAGCTTCCGCGCAGCCGGGATGGACCCGGACAATCTCGCGACGTCCGACGCCAGCGCGATGGATTTCGGTTCCGGACGGACGAAGAAGTGGAAGGATATCTGGGGCAGCGGCCAGGGCATCGGCGCGGTGAAGCAGGTGCTGCC
>JACMRO010000203.1 GCA_014376425.1 Rubritepida sp. | reverse complement strand
TGATCCTGCCCGTGGCGGCGCTCGCCTTCGGCCAGATGGCCGCCTATGCCCGCCACGCCGCCGCCGGCATGGAGGCGGCCCTGCGCGAGGCCTGGGTGCGCAGCGCCCGTGCCCGCGGCGCATCCGACCGCCGCATCGCCTGGGTCCACGCCCTGCCCAACGCCGCCGTGCCGCTGCTGACCCTGCTGGGGCTGGACGCCGGCGCGCTGGTCTCGGGCGCCGTCATCACCGAGACGCTGTTCGCCCGGCCCGGCATGGGCAAGCTGATCTTCGACGCCATCATGGGCAACGACTACAACCTGGCCTTGCTGGCTTTGCTGGTGGTCGCCCTGGTGACCATGCTGGGCGGCTGGGCGGCGGACATCGCGCAGCGTGCGCTGGATCCGCGTTTGCGATGAAGCTGCGCGCGGGCCTCGCACTCCTGGCGCTGGTCGCACTCGCCGCCCTGGCCGCGCCGTGGGCGGGCGAGGCGTTCGAGCCGGATCTGTTCAACCGCTACGCCGCACCCTCGGCCGCGCATTGGCTGGGCACCGACGATCTGGGCCGGGACGTGCTGGGCCGGCTGCTGCACGGCGCGCGGGTGTCGCTGGCGGTGGGGCTGGGGGCGGCACTGCTGGCCATGCTGCTGGGCACCGCGGCAGGGTTGCTGGCGGCGTGGCGCGGCGGATTGGCCGATGCCGCGCTGATGCGCCTGGCCGATGCGCTGCTGGCGCTGCCCGCGCTGCCGTTGCTGGTGGTGCTGTCGGCCATCGACCCGGCGGTGGTCGGCCTGCCGCGGGGCCAAGCTGGCGCCGACATCCTGCGCATCGCCACCATCCTGGCGCTGTTCGGCTGGGTGGGGGTGGCGCGGCTGGTGCGTGCCGGCACGCTGTCCGTGCTGGCGATGGACTATGTGCGCTCCGCCCGCGCGCTGGGCGTCCCCGAGGGCCGGCTGCTGCGCCGGCATGTGCTGCCGGCGCTGGTACCCCCGGTGGCGGTGGCGACCGCGCTGGCGGTGGGCGGCGCCATCCTGGCCGAGAGCGCGCTGTCCTTCCTGGGCCTGGGCATCGCGCCACCCGCCGCCAGTTGGGGCAACATGCTGGCCGGCGCGCAGGAGGCGGTGTTCCAGGCGCCGCTGGTCGCGCTGTGGCCGGGGCTGGCGATACTCATCGCCGTGGCCGCCTGCTCCCTGGTGGCGGACGGGCTGCGGCGCTGAAACGCGATTGCGAAACCGGCTGACCCACTCTACTCCAGGTGGCAGATGTCCAGCGCCCGCATCACCACCTTCGCCTTCTCCGGCATCGACGCCGTGCCGGTGGAGGTGCAGGTGCAGCTCTCCACCGGCCTGCCGAATTTCGTCCTCGTCGGCATGGCCGACAAGGCCGTGGGCGAGAGCCGGGAGCGGGTGCGCGCCGCACTCACCGCCATCGGCCTGTCGCTGCCGGCGCGCCGCCTGGTGGTGAACCTGTCGCCGGCCGACCTGGTGAAGGAAGGCAGCCATTACGACCTGCCGATCGCACTGGGCGTACTGGTCGCCATGGACGTGCTGCCGGCCGACGAGCTGGCGCATTTCGCGGCTTTGGGTGAGCTGGCGCTGGATGGCAGCATCATGCCGGTGGCCGGTGTGCTGGCCGCGGCCCTGGGGGCATCGGAGCGCGAACTCGGCCTGATCTGCCCCGCGGCACAGGGGCCCGAAGCCGCCTGGGCCGGCACCATTCAGGTGGTGGCGGCCGCCAGCCTGACGCAGTTGATGAACCACCTGCGCGGCAGCCAGGTGCTGGCGCAGCCGCAGCCGCCGGCACCGGACGACCAGCGCTGGACCGGGCCCTGCCTCTCCGAAGTGGTGGGCCAGGAGAGTGCGAAGCGGGCGCTGGAGGTGGCGGCGGTCGGAGCGCACAATTTGCTGATGATCGGACCACCCGGCGCCGGCAAATCGATGCTGGCGGCCCCGCTGCCCGGCTTGCTGCCGCCGCTCTCCCCGGCGCAGGCGCTGGAATTGTCGCTGATCCATTCGGTGGCCGGGCTGCTGCGCGATGGCAAGCTCATGGCGCGCCCACCGTTCCGCGAGCCGCATCATTCGGCGTCCCAGGCGGCGTTGGTGGGTGGCGGCCAGCGCGCCCGTCCCGGTGAGATCAGCCTGGCGCATCACGGCGTGCTGTTCCTGGACGAATGGCCGGAATTCCCCCGCCCGGCGCTGGAAGCCCTGCGCCAGCCGATGGAGACCGGGCAGGCCGCCATCGCGCGGGCGAATGCGCATATCACCTACCCCGCGCGGTTCCTGTGCCTGGCGGCGATGAACCCTTGCCGCTGCGGCATGCTGGGCGACCCGGCGCGCGAATGCGCCAAGGCGCCACGCTGCGGCGAGGAATATCAGGCGCGCCTATCCGGCCCCCTGCTGGACCGGATGGACCTGACCATCGAAGTGCAGCCCATCCCGGCCAGCGAATTGTCCCGCGCGCCGCGTGGTGAGACCTCGGCCATCGTGGGTGAACGGGTGGCGGCCGCACGGGCCCGGGCGGCGGCGCGGGGGGCCGATCAGGCCGTTTCAGCCCCCGCCCAGGCACTGGCCGAACAGGCGGCCGAACGCCTGCGCCTGTCGACCCGCGGCTTCGTCCGCACCTTGCGCGTGGCGCGCTCCATCGCCGACCTGGCGGCCAGCGCCACGGTCGAACGCCCTCATGTCGCCGAGGCTTTGAGCTTCCGGCGGCGATGACGGTTCCACCTGCCCCCGCCGCCGTGCCATAGGGAAGGTTAACCCCGCGCCCCCAAGGCGTGCGGCCGATAGAACGCCGGAGACGACCATGGACATCCCGACCACCACAGCCGTCACCCCCCTGCACGCCCCAGCGTCGGACGCCCAGACGCTGAGCGAAAGCATCCTGCGCAAGCTGATCTTCGACATGGGCAAGAGCGAACGCGGCGCGCAACGGCGCGACTGGTTTCTCGCTGCCGCGCTGGCCACGCGCGACCAGGTCATCGAACGCTGGCTGGGCGCCACCCGGGGCAGCTACGAAAGCCAGTCCAAGCAGGTCTACTACCTCAGCCTGGAATTCCTGATCGGCCGGCTGCTGCGCGACAACATCAGCAACCTGTGCATTGCCGACCAGGTGCGCGACGCCCTGGCCCTGTTGGGCGTGCCGTTCGACGAGGTGCGGGCGGCCGAGCCCGATGCGGCGCTGGGCAATGGCGGGTTGGGCCGGTTGGCGGCGTGCTTCATGGAAAGCCTGGCCAGCTTGGGCATTCCTGCCTTCGGCTACGGCATCCGCTACGATCACGGCCTGTTCGCCCAGCAGATCGTGGGCGGGTGGCAGCGCGAGGTGCCGGAGGACTGGCTGACCTTCGGCAACCCGTGGGAGTTCGCGCGGCCCGAGATCGCGCATGACATCGGCTTCGGCGGTGGCATGTCGGTCGTCGAGGGCCCGGAGGGGAGTGATGGCCCACGCCAGGTCTGGACCCCGTCCGAGACGATCCACGCCGTCGCCTACGACACCCCCATCATCGGCTGGCGCGGCCGCCACGTGAACACGCTGCGGCTGTGGTCCGCGCGCTCTTCCGATCCGCTCAGCCTCGAAGCCTTCAACCATGGCGACCATGTCGGCGCCCTGGCCGATCGGATGCGGCAGGAGGCGATTTCCAAGGTCCTCTACCCCGGCGACGAAACACCCTCCGGGCAGGAGCTGCGGCTGCGGCAGGAATACTTCTTCGCCTCGGCCGCTCTGCAGGACCTCGTGCGCCGGCACCTGCGCGTCTATGGCGAGCTGCATTCGCTGCCCGATAAGGTGGCGATCCAGCTCAACGACACCCACCCCGCCATCGCCGTGGCCGAGCTGATGCGCATCTGCATGGACCTGCACGGGTTGGGCTGGGAAGACGCCTGGAAGGTCACCACCGGCAGCATCAGCTACACCAATCACACGCTGATGCCCGAGGCGCTGGAAAGCTGGCCGGTGCCACTGATGGAGCGACTGCTGCCGCGCCACATGCAGATCATCTACCTGATCAACGCGCATCACCTCGACGCGGTGGCCGCGGCGTATCCGGGCGATGACGCGCTGCTCGCCTCGCTCTCGCTCATCGGCGAGGGTTATGGCCGGCGGGTGCGGATGGGGCACCTGGCCTTCGTCGGCAGCCACAAGGTCAACGGCGTCTCCGCCCTGCACACCGACCTGCTGAAGCAGACGGTGTTCAGCGATTTCAACAAGCTTTTCCCTGGCCGCATCGTCAACAAGACCAACGGCATCACCTTCCGCCGCTGGCTGCACCAGGCCAATCCGGGCCTGACGAGCCTGCTGCGCGAGGTGGTCGGCGACCGGGTGCTGGACGACCCCACCGCGCTGGAGGGGCTGCGACCGCTGGCCGATGACCGTGCCTTCCAGAAGCGCTTCATGGCGGTGAAGCGCACGAACAAGGACGCGCTGGCGCTGCATGTGCGCCACGCGCTCGACCTCAAGCTCAACCCGACCGCGATGTTCGACGTGCAGATCAAGCGCATCCACGAATACAAGCGCCAGTTGCTGAACGTGCTGGAGGCGGTGGCGCTGTACGACGCGATGCGTGACAGCCCCACCATCAACTTCGCGCCGCGGGTGAAGCTCTTCGCGGGCAAGGCGGCGGCGAGCTATCATCGCGCCAAGCTGATCATCAAGCTGGCGCATGATGTGGGCCGGGTGATCAATTCGGACCCGGTGATCCGTGACCGGCTGAAGCTGGCCTTCCTGCCCAACTACAATGTCAGCGCGGCTGAGATCATCGTGCCGGCGGCCGATTTGTCGGAGCAGATCAGCACCGCAGGCATGG
>JACMRO010000202.1 GCA_014376425.1 Rubritepida sp. | reverse complement strand
GAGGTTGCGATCTTCACCCGGGTTGGCGTTGAACGGATCATGCGGTTTGCCTTCGGCGAGGCACAGGCCCGGCCGCGCAAATATCTGACCGTGGTGACCAAATCCAACGCGCAACGGTTCGGGATGGTAATGTGGGACGAAATCGCGCTGGAAGTCTCCGCTGATTTCCCCGATGTCACCTGGGACAAGGAACTGGTCGATGCGATGACGATGCGGATGGTGCTGAAACCCGGCAGCATCGACACCGTGGTGGCGACCAATTTGCACGCCGATATTCTGTCCGACCTGGCGGCAGCGCTGGCCGGCAGTCTCGGCGTGGCGCCGACCGGCAATGTCGATCCGCAGCGGCGTTACCCGAGCATGTTCGAACCGATCCATGGCTCGGCCTTCGACATCGCCGGAAAGGGCGTGGCCAACCCCGTCGCCACCTTCTGGACGGCGGCGATGATGCTCGAACATCTGGGCGAGCCGGTCGCCGCGGCGGCGCTGATCACTGCCATCGAGCAGGTCTGCGCCGCCGGTGTGCTGACGGCCGATTTGGGCGGCACGGCCAGCACCGCCGACGTCACCCGCGCCGTCGTCGCCGCCATCCAGGGTGCCAACGCCTGATGGACCAGTATTTCGCCGCCCTGCTGATGGGCGTGATCGAGGGGCTGACCGAATTCCTGCCGATCTCCTCGACCGGCCACCTCATCCTGCTCGGCTACGCCATCGGTTTCCAGGGGCCGCCCGGAAAGGTGTTCGAGGTCTCGATCCAGCTCGGCGCCATCCTGGCCGTGGTGGTGCTGTACCGGCGGCGGCTGCTGGAGGTGGCGACCGGCATGTGGCGCCCGGCCACGCCCGAGCGCTTCTATGCCACCAACATCGTGCTCGCCTTCCTGCCGGCGATGGTGATCGGGGCCACGCTGCACTCGACCATCACGACGCTGCTGTTCAACCCCTGGGTGGTCAGCATCGCACTCATCCTGGGCGGCATCGTGATCATCGCGATCGAGCGGCGCGGCACGGTGCCGACGATCCATACGGTGGCCGAGATCGGGCCGCTGACGGCGGTGCTGGTGGGGTTCGGCCAGGCGCTGGCGATGATCCCGGGCACGTCGCGCTCGGGCGCCACCATCATCACGGCATTGCTGTGCGGCGTGGACCGCAAGGCCGCGGCCGAGTTCTCCTTCGTGCTGGCGATCCCGACGATGCTGGCGGCGGCGGCCTATTCGCTGTTCAAGGCCCGCAACGAGCTGTCGCTGGACGGGCTGGGGCTGATCGTGGTGGGCTTCGTCGCGGCCTTCGTCGTCGCCCTGCTGGTGGTGCGCTGGGTAATCGCGGTGATCGGGCGGATCGGCTTCACGCCGTTCGGCTGGTACCGGATCGGGCTGGGGACGCTGATGCTGGTGGTGCTGTTCATCACCGGCTGAACCCGGCAAAACCTGCGCGGAACGCATCCGCCCGCCCATCGCGCGATACGTCCCACAGCGCATTGTCCACCGCCAGCCGCTGCCCGCCATCGCGCTGCACCGGCCGCACGTTCAGGTTGGCCCGCGCCCGCGTGGCCGGCCCGAACAGGTCGAGCGGGATGCGCACGAAGATCCCCTTGTCGAACCTGCCCTCGCCGAAGTCGCGAAAGCGCACATTGGTCAGGGTGAAGAAGCCGCCGATCTCGACGCCGCTGTCGAACCGCCGGCCCACTTCCACAGTGCCGCCCCAGTCGCCCGCCAAATACCGCCCGGTGCGCAGCACGGTGTACAGGTTCCACCATGGCAGGTCGTGATAGAGCGACACATGCCCTGTCACCACCTGGTAGCCCAGCGTGCTGAAACGCTGGCGGTAGGCGCGCTGCGCCACCCAATTCACATCCAGCCCCACCGCCCAGTTCCGGTCATGCGGCCGCCACAGCACTTCTCCCGAGACACCGGCGAACATCGGCTCCAGCAGCCCCGCGGTCACCCGCGCGAAAACATCCGGCGCCGGGTTCCACAGCCGCTCGGCATACAGTGCCGGGGTCGACGTGGTGCCGGCACGGGCATAGCGGGCGAAGTCGCTGCGCACCCGCGGCAGGCGCGAATCGCTGGGCAGGCCGCGATCGAGGTTCTGCGCCACCGTCTGCTGCACCGCGCCGGCGACCGACACGCCCAGGCCCAGATCGACGCGGCCGCCGGCGGCCACGCCCAGCTGGTAGCGGATACTGGCCTGCGGGTCGCCCAGCTGCAGGTTCAGCCGGG
>JACMRO010000201.1 GCA_014376425.1 Rubritepida sp. | reverse complement strand
CCGACAGCGTCTACATGCAGGGCACCGCCCGCTGGTTCAAACCCGAGATCGGCGCGCTGCTGAAGGAGCGCTTCCTGCACCTGGTCCCCGGCATCGCCGCCGCTTTCGGCGCTACTGCCCAAGCCTCGATGACGCTGTACTGCCCGGCCACCATCAACGACCCCGAGAGCACCCGGCTGACGGTGACGGCAGCCAAGGCGGTGGCGGCCCAGGTTCACGAGATGCCCAAGCCCACCATGGGCGGCGAGGATTTCGCCTTCATGCTGAACGCCAAGGCCGGCAGCTACATCATGCTCGGCGCTGGGCGCGGGGTGGACGACCCCGGCCTGCACCACCCGGAATACGACTTCAATGACGCGGTGCTCCCGATGGGTGCCAGCTACTGGGCGACGCTGGCGGAGCAGTTGCTGCCACGGTGAGGGCGCGCGCCCCGCGCGCCTTGGCCGGGCCTGGGCCGGCCCCCGCCCGGAGATACGCGCGCCCCGGGCACGAGGTGCACCCACCACCTGCGCATGGCAGGGCGTGACCAGGCCGTGACGGGCATGGCACGGTGACGACCCGCCCCACCGCCTCCGCGCTGTTCGTCGCATATCTGCAGGTTGGCCTGTCCAGCTTCGGCGGCGCCAATGCCTGGGCGCGGCGCATGGTGGTGGAGCGCCGCGGCTGGCTGACCGACCGCGAATTCGCCGAGCGCCTGGGCCTGGGCCAGGTCCTCCCCGGCCCCAATGCGATGAACACCGCCATCATCATCGGCCATGGCTTCGCCGGCGTGGGCGGCGCGGCGGCCGCGGTGGCCGGCCTGTTCGTTGGGCCCTTGGTGATCCTGGCCGGGCTGTCGCTGCTGTATGACGCCTATGGCACCCACCCCTGGGTCCGCGGCGCCCTGGCAGGCGTGGCCTCGGCCGCCGCTGGCATGATGCTGGGCACCGCCTTCAAGCTGGTGCGTGGTGCCCGTCCCTCCCGGCCCATGCTGGCCATCGGCCTGGCCGCCCTCGTCCTCGCGCTCGCCCGTATCCCACTGCCCTGGATCATCCTGGGCCTCGCGCCCCTCGCCATCTGGGCGGCATATCGCGAATGACCGACCTGCTCACCCTGATGGCGGGACTGGCGCAACTCAGCCTCATCGCGGTGGGCGGCGGCAGCGCGGTGCTGGGCGACATGCACCGGCTGATGGTCGACGAACATGGCTGGATGGACGACGCCACCTTCGCCCGCAGCTATGCCCTCGCGCAGGCCGCGCCGGGGCCAAACATCCTGGTCGTCGGCGTCTTTGTCTGGCACTTCGCGGGGCCGCTGGGGCTGCTTGGCGCCACGCTGGCCATGTGCGGGCCGGCGGCGCTGGCGGCGCTGGGTTTTTCGGCCATGCGGGAGCGGCTGGCCGGCGCCGCCTGGCTGCGCCGGATCGAACGCGGGCTGGTGCCGGTGGCGCTCGGCCTGGTCATCGCCTCGGCCCTGCTTCTGGGGGAGACGGCGCTGGCGACATGGGGCAGTTTGCCCGCCGTGGGAATCGCGATCACCGCAGTCACCGCGGGCTTCGTCGCCCCCACCCGCCGCTCGCCGCTTTGGATGCTCGGCGGCGGCGCGGCGCTCGGCATCGTCCTGTTGAGGTAGTCACATGTTTTACGAACCCAAGAACGGCCACGGCCTGAAGCATGATCCGCTGAAGGCGATCATCGCACCCCGGCCGATCGGGTGGATTTCCACCCTCGACGGCCAGGGGCGGCCGAATCTGG
>JACMRO010000200.1 GCA_014376425.1 Rubritepida sp. | reverse complement strand
GCGGCGTCGATGTCGGATTGCAGCAGCCGCATCAGCGCGTCGAGCGCTTGCTCGCGGGGGATTTCCTGCGCCTGCTCCTTCGGGATGGTGCCGTCCATGGTCAACGCTGCAGCCACGGCAGGCCGCTGGCTTTCCAGCCGGCGCTGCTGCCGCGATGGCCGTCGGCATCCACCGGGCCCTCGAAGCCGTCGGCCACGTTGAAAACCTGGCTATAGCCGCTCGCGTGCGCCGCTTCGGCCGCGGCCAGGCTGCGCACGCCCGAACGGCAGATGAAATACACCTGGTGTTCGGGTGTAATGCCGCCCTCACGCAGCCCGTGCACGAAATGCGGGTTGACCGCCATGGTCGGATAGACCTGCCACGGCACCAGCGCCACGCGATGCCCGGTGGCCGCGATGTCGGGCAGGCCGACATAGCTCCACTCCGCGTCGGTGCGCACATCGACCAGACGGGCCGCGGGGTTATTCTGCAGCGCCGCCCAGGTCTCGGCCGGCGAGATATCGTGTATGGCGGACATGGCGCGCCTCCTCGGGTTGGACGGAAACAGGTATGGGGCGAGTGCGCGGTTGTCGCAACGGGGACGGGTTCGGGTGATGCGGGGCCGGTCGTTGGAATTGCTGCTGTTGGGGCTGCTGTCGCTGCTGTGGGGATCGTCCTTCGCGATGATCCGGGTCGGCATCGAGACCATTCCGCCCATCACGCTCATCGGCCTGCGCTGTGTTATCGCGGCGCTGGTGCTTTATGCGGTGCTGCGCTGGCGCGGGGTGGCGATGCCGCGTGATGGCGCCAGCTGGCGCGCCTTCCTGCTGCAGGCGATGCTGGCGACGGTGACGCCCTTTGTGCTGATCGCCTGGGGCTCGCAGCAGGTCAGTTCGTCCCTGGCCATCATCCTGGCCTCGACCTCGCCGATTTTCGCTTTTTTCCTGGGGTTCCTTTTCCGACGCGAGGCGCGGCCGGGCTGGCTGAAGGGGCTGGGCACTGGCCTGGGTATACTGGGCGTGGCGCTCATCGCGGGCCACCAGGGCCTGGGCGGCGGCAGTTGGCCGCACATGCTGGCGCTGGTCGTCTCGGGCGCGCTGTTCGCCTGGTCGGGCTACACCGGGCGCGGCTTCAGGGACATTGACCCGATGCTGCCGGCGCTGGGGGCGCAGATCTGCGGCATGGCAATCCTGATCCCCGCATCGCTGCTGCTGGAACGGCCCTGGGCCATGCAGCCGAGCACGAATTCGCTGCTGGCTTTGCTGGCGCTGGCGGTGCTGGCCACGGCGCTCGCTTCCGTCATCTGGTTCCGGCTGCTGCGCACCCTGGGCGTGGTGGCGACGACGGCCCAGGCCTATCTGCGGTTGCCGGTAGGCACCGCGATCGGCGTCGTTTTCCTGGGCGAGAGCTTCCCCATGATCGCGGTAGCGGGGCTGGTGCTGGTGATGGCGGGCGTGGCGATGATGACCTGGCCCGCGGCGAAAGCCGGCGGGGGCAGGCGTCAGTAGCCTGCCATCTCCCGCCATTCCGCCTCGCTCAGCACCCGCACGCCCAGCGCCGCGGCTTTAGCCGCCTTGCTGCCCGCATCCTCCCCAACCACCACGAAGTCGGTCTTGCCCGAGACCGACTTGCTGACCCGGGCGCCCAGCGTCTCCGCCCGCGCCTGCGCCTCGTCACGCGTCATCGTCGCCAGTGTGCCGGTGAACACCATGGTGCGGCCGGCGAAGGCGCCGCCCTGGGGCGCGGCACTGTCCTGCGGCGTCACCTCGGCCAGCAGGTCGTCCAGCGTGGCCAGGTTGCGGGGTTCGCCAAAGAAGTCGACCTGCTCCTCGGCGATGGCGGGCCCGATGCCCTGGATGGCCCCCAGCGCCTCCCGCGCCTCGGAACCGATGATGCGTGCCTCCAGCATGCACCCGCGCCAGGCCGCCGCGCTGCCATAGTGGCGGGCCAGCAGCTTGGCATTGGTCTCGCCGATGCGGCGGATGCCGAGCGCGAAGAGGAAACGCTCCAGCGTCGGCTGGCGCTTCGCCTCGATGCCGGCCAGCAGCTTGCCGACCGAGGTGCCGCCCCAGCCCTCTAGCGCCTCCAGCTCGGCGCGATGCTGTTGCAGGCGGAACAGATCGGCGGGTGACTTCGCCCAGCCACGGTCGTGGAGCAGGTTCAGCCGCTCCTCGCCCATGCCCTCGATGTCCAGCGCGCGGCGGGCGCAGAAATGGATGAGACGCTCCACGGTCTGCGCCGGGCAGGTCAGCCCGCCGGTGCAGCGGCGCACCACATCCTCGCCCACCCGCAGCGCGTGGCTGCCACAAGCCGGGCAAAGGGTGGGGAAGGTGAAGGCCGGGCCGCGATCCGCCCTTTCCGGATCGACCACCGCCACGATCTGCGGGATGACGTCGCCGGCGCGCTGCAGCACCACGCGGTCGCCCGGCCGGATATCCTTGCGGGTGATTTCGTCCTCATTGTGCAGCGTCGCATGCACCACGGTGACGCCCCCCACCACGACCGGCACCATGATGGCGCGTGGCGTCAACGCGCCGGTGCGGCCGACCTGGATGTCGGTGCGCAGCAGGGTAGTGCTGACCTGCTCGGCGGGGGATTTCCAGGCGATGGCCCAGCCCGGTGCACGGCCGACGATGCCG
>JACMRO010000199.1 GCA_014376425.1 Rubritepida sp. | reverse complement strand
CCGGGTTGTAGCCCCAGTAGTTGGTCAGCCCGAGCGGTGGCAGATGCGCCTCGTCGATCCAGGCGGCGCAGGGCAGCAGCTCGACATGGCTGACGCCCAGGGGGTGGAGATGGGCGATCGCGGCGGGGTGGGCCAGGCCGGCGAAAGTGCCGCGCAGGGCTTGGGGGATGCCGGGGTGCAGCATGGTGAATCCGCGGACGTGCAGCTCGTAGATCACGCGCGCGCCGTGGTGGGGGGGTGGCGCCATGACGGGGGCGGCGGCCTCCAGCACCGCCCGGGGCATCGCGGCCGCGCCGTCGGTGCCGCACAACAGGCTGGGGTGCCAGGCGAAGGCGCGGTCGATCCTTCGCGCCCAGGGGTCGAGCAGCAGCCTGGCCGGGTCCAGCCCCGGGCCGTGCGCGCGCAGGCCATACCGCGCGCCTGACACCAAGGGCACGTCGGCCGCGAAGACATCGCCCACATGCCGGCCCAGCCTGTGGCGGGTTTCGGTCTCACCCTCGAAAACGCAAAGCTCCAGGGCGTCGGCTTGCGGTGCGGGGAAGGCCGGGCGCGCACCCGCCGCGGTCAGGTGCACGCCCATCTCAGGCAATGGCGAGGCCTCGGTAGATGGCAGCGTAGCGTGCCGCAGAAGCGGTCCAGGACACGTCCTGCGCCATCGCGTTCTGTTGCAATCTTCGCCACACCTGGGGCTGCCGGTACAGCCCGGCGGCGCGCAGCATGGCCGCCCCCAGCAGCTCCGGGCTGTCGGGCTGGCAGACGAAGCCAGTGCCCCAGCCCGCACCCAGCGCGGCTTCGTTGGCATCCACCACCGTGTCGGCCAGGCCGCCCACCCGGGTCACGATCGGCAGCGCGCCGTAGCGCAGGGCACATAGCTGGGCCAGGCCACAGGGCTCGAACCGCGAGGGCACCAGCATGGCATCGGCGCCGCCATAGGCGAGGCGGGCCAGCCCCTCGTCGAATGCGATGCGGGTGCCGATGCGGCCGGGGTTGGCGGCTGCGGCACCCAGGCAGCGCTCCACCAGGCCGCCATCACCGCTGCCCAGGATGGCCAGCTGGCCGCCCGCCTCGAACAGCGCCGGGATGGCTTCGAGGATAAGGTCGATCCCCTTCTGCCACGCCAACCGCCCGACATGGACGAAGAGCGGTGCCGCCGGGTCCGCCGCCAGGCCGAAGGCGGCCTGCAATGCGGCCTTGTTGGGCGCGCGGCCCTGCGGCGTGCTGAAACGCGCGGCGAGGTGGCTGTCGGTCGCCGGATCCCACTCGGTGGTGTCGAGCCCGTTGAGCACACCGTGCAGCACCCCGGCACGGCCGCGCAGCAGCCCGTCCAGCCCCATCCCGGCCATCGGCGTGCGGATCTCCGCCGCATAGGTGGGGGAGACGGTACTGATGCCGTCCGCGAACCACAGCCCGGCCTTGAGGAAGCCGACGGCGCCGAAATATTCCAGGCCGGCGGTGGCGAAGGCTTCCACAGGTAGGCCCAGCCGGCCGAAGGTCCAGGCCGGGAACTGGCCCTGGAAGGCCAGATTGTGCACGGTGAAGAGGCTGGGCACGGGCTTGCCGCCGAAACGCAGATAGGCCGGCGCCAACCCTGCCTGCCAGTCATGCGCATGCACGGCGTCGAAGCGCAGGCCGCGCAACCCCTCGCGTGCCAGCATCGCCGCCACTGCGCCCAGCGCCGCGAAACGGACGTTGTTATCGGGCCATTCCCGCCCATCGGGCATCAGGTAGGGCGAGCCGGCGCGGCCGTAGAGATGCGGCGCGTCGATGGCAATGATGTCCAGCGCGCCGGCCCCCCCTGGCCCGCCGGCCCGGCCGGCAGGCCGCACCGTCCCACGCAGCAGCCGCGCCGGCCCGCCGAACAGGTCCGGCAGGTTTTTGGCACTGCGCGCTTCACCCAACTGCCCCAGCACCGAGGGATAGCCGGGCAACAAGGTGGTGATCCGCACCCCATGGGGCGCCAGCGCGCCGGGCAGCGCGCCCACCACATCGGCCAGGCCGCCCGTTTTGATCAGCGGAAAGCATTCGGACGCGACGCCCAGGACGTTCATGGCAACGCGTCCAGCATCCTCTGCGTGATCAGCGTGATCCCAGCCTCGGTACGGCGGAAGCGGCGGGCGTCGTCCACCGGGTCCTCGCCCACCACCAGCCCGTCGGGGATGCGCACGCCGCGGTCGACCACCACCCGCGTCAGTCGCGCGGCGCGGCCGATATCGACCTGCGGCAGCACCACCGCGCCGTCGAGCCTGGCGTAGGAATGCACCCGGCAGCCGGTGAACAGCAGCGAACCCCGCACCTCGGCGCCCGACACGATGCAGCCGCCCGATACGAGCGAGGAGATCGCCTCGCCCCGCCGCCCCGCCGCGTCGTGCACGAATTTGGCCGGCGGGGTGATCTCGGCATGCGTCCAGATCGGCCAGGAGTTCTCGTACAGATCGAGTGCGGGGACAATTTCGGTCAGGCCGATATTGGCCTCCCAATAGGCGTCCACCGTGCCGACGTCGCGCCAGTAGGGTGCGGTCTCGGTGGTTGCGCGGACGCAGCTGCGTTCGAACCGATGCGCCACCGCGTGGCCGTGCTTGACGATGTAGGGGATCACGTCCTTGCCGAAATCATGGCTAGAATTCGGGTCCGCCGCATCGCGCCGCAAAAGGTCGAACAGGAATTCGGTGTCGAAGACGTAGATGCCCATCGAAGCCAGCGCCATGTCCGGCCGGCCGGGGATTGCGGGCGGGTCGTCGGGCTTTTCCACGAAGTCCACGATGCGCCCGGTGTCGTCCACCTTCATCACGCCGAAGCCCTGCGCTTCCATGCGCGGCACGGCGATGGAGCAGACGGTGACGTCGGCGCCCGCGGTCACATGCTGCTGCAGCATGCGCTCGTAATCCATCTTGTAGATGTGGTCGCCGGCCAGGAGCACCATGTAGCGCGGATGGTAGTCGGCGATGATGTCGATGTTCTGGTACACCGCGTCGGCGGTGCCGAGATACCAGTTCACCTCGGAGACGCGCTGCGACGCGGGCAGGATGTCGAAGCTCTCGTTGCGTTCGGGGCGCAGGAAGGTCCAGCCGCGCTGCAGGTGGCGGATCAGGGAATGCGCCTTGTATTGCGTCGCGACCGCCAGGCGCCGAATGCCCGAGTTCAGCGCGTTGGACAGGGTGAAGTCGATGATGCGCGTCTTGCCACCGAAATAGACCGCAGGCTTGGCGCGCCGGTCAGTCAGCTCCATCAGGCGCGAGCCACGGCCGCCGGCCAGCACGAAGGCCATGGCGTGGCGTGCCAGCGGGCCGCCATCGCCCCCAGGGCCGCTTTCCTCAGCCTTTGGCATTCTCGGCACCTCTTGTTCTGGGCTTCAGATAAATGGTGGCCAGCGGCGGCAATGTTACCTGCGCCGAGGCGGGAAAGCCAAAGGCCGGCTTAGCCTCCGCCGTGATGGTGCCGTTGACCACGCCGCTACCGCCGAAGGCCCACGCGTCGGTGTTGAGGATCTCCTCCCACATGCCGGCCTGCGGCAGGCCAATGAGCCGGCCCGTGCGCGGCACCGGGGTGAAGTTGGAGATGACCGCGACGGGCGCGCCATCGGCGGCGAAGCGCAGCCAGCTGAAGGTGGAGTGCTGTGCGTCGTCGGCGTCGATCCAGGCAAAACCGGCAGGCGAATGGTCGAGCTGGTGCAGCGCCGGTTCGGCGCGATGCAGTCGGTTCAATTCGCGCACCAGGTCGCGTACGCCACGATGTGGCGCATAGGCCAGCAGCCACCAATCCAGCTCGCGCGTTTCCGACCATTCACGCCAGGGGGCGAATTCCTGGCCCATGAAAAGCAGTTTCTTGCCGGGGTGGCCCCACATGAAGCCGTAATAAGCCCGTAAGTTGGCGAAGCGTTGCCAGGTATCGCCGGGCATCCGGCCAACCAGAGTGCCCTTGCCATGCACCACCTCGTCATGGCTCAGCGGCAGGATGAAATCCTCGTTCCATGCGTAGACGATGGAGAAGTTCATGAGCTGGTGTTGGTGGCTGCGCGCCAGCGGGTCGAGCGCCATGTAGCGCAGCGTGTCGTTCATCCAGCCCATGTTCCACTTCATGTGGAAGCCCAGCCCACCCTCCTCGGGCGGGCGGGAGATGCCGGGGCGGTCGGTCGCATCCTCGGCGATCATCAGCGTGGCCGGCGCATGCGCGCGGGCGAGCGCGTTGACGCGGCGAAGGAAGGCCACGGCGTCGAGATTCTCGTTGCCGCCAAACTCGTTCGGCGTCCACTCGCCCGGGCCGCGCGAATAGTCGAGCCGGATCATCGAGCTGACCGCATCCACCCGCAGGCCGTCGGCATGGTACTCGCGCAGCCAGAACAGCGCGTTGGCCGCGAGGAAGGCCAGCACCTCCGGCCTGCCGTAATCATAGATGGCGGTGCCCCAGTCGGGGTGCGCGCCGCGCTGCGGGTCGGCGTGCTCGTAAAGCGGCCCGCCATCGAACATCGCCAGGCCATGCGCGTCCTTCGGGAAATGCGCCGGCACCCAGTCCAGCAGCACGCCCAGCCCCGCCTGGTGTGCCGCGTCGATGAAGCGCTTGAGGCCGGCCGGCTCGCCCAGCCGCGCCGTGGGGGCATGCAGCCCGATGGTCTGGTAGCCCCAGCTCATATCGAGCGGATGCTCCATCACCGGCATCAGTTCGATATGGGTGAAGCCCAGGTCGAGCACATAGGGGATCAGGTCCGCCGCCAGCTCGTCCCAGTTCCAGAACCGGTCATCCCAGTGGCGCTTCCAGGAGGTGGGATGGACTTCGTAGACGCTCATCGGCTGGCCGCGATGGGGCTTCGGGCGCCAGGCCGCGTCGGCCCAATCATGCGCAGGCGCGGCCAGGCGCGAGGCAGTGCCCGGGCGCAATTCGGCCGCGAAGCCGTAGGGGTCGGCCTTCAGCGGCAGCACCACGCCATCGTGGCGTCGCAGCTCATATTTGTAGGCGGCGCCGGCGTGCAGGCCAGGTATGAAGATTTCCCACAAGCCACTGTCCAGCCGCTTGCGCATCGGGTGGCGCCGGCCGTCCCACAGGTTGAAGTCGCCGACCAGCGAGACGCGTTGGGCATGCGGCGCCCAGACGGCGAAGCGCCAGCCGGCCTCGCCTTCATGGGTGATGGGGTGCGCACCCAGTCGCTCCGCCAGGGCGTGATGCGTGCCTTCCACCAGCAGGTGATCGTCGAGCGGACCAAGGGTGGGGCCGAAGGCGTAGGGATCGGGCTCGACCCAGCTTTCGTGACCCCGCGTGGCGGTCAGCCAGCGATGGCCGGGGCCGGGCACCGCGCCCTCGAAGAAGCCGGCGGGATGGCGCAGCGTCAGCGCGATGCCATCCGCATGCAGGGTCTCGGCGCCTGGGACGAAGGCGCGCAACACCCCTCCATGCGGCCCCAGCACGGCGAATGGATCGCCGTGCCGGCCCTCCACGATGGCCGCGATTGCCGCCTCGCCTGCTTCCCCTGTGGCCATGCTAGATCACCGGTGACACCTTCCAGATCTCCTCGGCATATTCCGCGATCGTCCGGTCGGAGCTGAACCAGGCGACGTTGGCGGTGTTGAGAATGGCCGCGCGCGCCCAGGCTGCGGGGTCATTCCAGCGCTCGTCGGCCGCGCGTTGGGCGGCGTAGTAGCTGTCGAAATCGGCCAGGACCAGAAAGTGGTCGCTATCCAGCAGGTCGTCCACCAAGCCGTGATAGCGGGCCGGGTCATCGGGGCTGAACACGCCTGAGCGCACCGCCTCCAGCACCTGCGCCAGGCGCGGGCTGGCGTCCAGCGCCGCTTGGCCGCGGGTGCCGGCGGCGCGATGCTCGGCGACCTGTGGCGTCGTCTTG
>JACMRO010000198.1 GCA_014376425.1 Rubritepida sp. | reverse complement strand
GGCGCCGATGCGCTCGGCGCCCAGCGCGGCCATGGCGGCGGGGGAGGGCGCTTCGGCGAACAGCGCGGGGGTCGCCTTGGTGACGGGGGCGTCCGGGGTTTGCGCCGACAGGACCACCGCGACCAGCAGAGAGAAGGGGTCGGTGTACAGCAGTTCCGTCACCGGCTCGGGGTTGTGGCGGGCAATGGCGGTTATGAAGGCGGCGGCCTGGTCACGACCCATCAGCCGGGCGCGGCGGGGGGCGGCGGCGGACCCGTGCAGGGGCGGCCTGGCGGGCTTTTTACGGGCGGGGCTTGTGCGGGGCATGGGCTCGGGCCTGTATGGTGACATGGCCGATACCGCGCAGACTCTGATCTTCCAAGCCACCAGTCGGCCGCAACAGAGCCTTGGCGGCACCGGCATAAAGGTGGTGGCGCTGCTTCTCGCGCTGGGCTTCGGCCTTTCCGCTGTGCTGTTCCTCATCCTGGGCGCCTGGCCGGTGCTTGCCTTCGCCGGCGGCGAGTTGCTCCTGGTGCTGGGGCTGTTCGCCCTGCACCGGGCGCGGGCCGGCCGCTGCCTCGAACAGGTGTCGCTGGACGGCGCGCGCCTGCGCATCCGCCGCGTCGACGGCAGCGGCCCCGGCCTGGTGGCCGAGCTCGACCCCTACTGGGCGCGGGTGCGGCTGTCGGAGGATGGCGGCCGGCTGCTGGTCGGCCACCGTCAGCAGAAAGTGGAGATCGGCCTGTTCCTGAACGCCGACGAGAAGCGCGACCTGGCGCGGGCGCTCAGCCAGGCGCTGCGGCAGTATCGAGAACCACACTTCGACAACCCGCAACTGCGCTGAATCCTGACGCCTTAGCCGCCGTGCGGTGAGGCGGGCACGGACGGTTCGCAGCCAGCTAGGCAGTGTCCTGCCGGGAGAGGTGCCACCCGATGGGCCGGCGACTGGGCCGGAAGCCGACCGTTCCTTGAACTTTGGCCAGCCCGGCCCGCCCCTGCCGCAGGCACCTTTGTCTTGTCCCGCCAAACCCGCCATTGTGCCGTGGCAAAAGGAGCCGGCGGATGCGGGTGAGACAAATGGCCGGCGCGGTGGGCGCCGAGATCGATGGCGTCAGCCTGACGGCTGACATGGACGCCGCGCAGGTGGCTGAGATCCGCGCCACCTGGCTGGCGCATGGCGTGGTGTTCTTCCATGGACAGGATCTGCCGCCGGCAGCCCTCCTGGGCGTCGCCCGGCGCTTCGGGACACCGGTGGAATACCCATTCGTGCAGGGCATCGACGGCTTCGCCGAAATCATCCCGGTGCTGAAGCTGCCGCATGAACGGGTGAATTTCGGCGGCGTCTGGCACACCGACACGGCTTATCTGGACGCCCCGCCGATGGCCACCATGCTGGTCGCGCGCGAGGTGCCGGACGCCGGCGGTGACACCATGTTCGCCAGCCTGAGCGCTGCCTGGGCCGCGCTGTCCCCCGCCATGCAGGCCATGCTGCGGCCGCTGCGCGCGGCCAACTCCAGCGCCCGCGCCGATGTCAGCAAAACCCGCGAGGACCGGCTGCGCGACAGCGCGAAGCCCGGCGCGCCCACGCAATACGAAGCGCTGCACCCGGTGATGCGTACCCACCCCGAAACCGGTCGCCCGGCGCTCTACGTCAATGCCGGTCACACCGCGCGATTCGAGGGCATGACGGAGGCGGAAAGCGCGCCGCTGCTGGAGTTCCTGTTCCGTCATTCCACCAGCCCGGAATTCACCTGCCGCTTCCGCTGGCGGCCGGGCAGCGTGGCGCTGTGGGATAACCGCTGCTGCCTGCACTACCCGCTGAACGACTATCACGGCCAGAAGCGGCTGATGCACAGGGTGACCCTGGCAGGCGACGTGCCGGCGTAGCGCCCTACTGGCCGGCAAAGGGCGCCATGGTGGGGTGACCGGGCGCGGTGACGCCGCGGCCACGCAGCACAAGCAACGCGCAGGCCAGCATGATCGCGAGGTCGAGCCGGAGCGACGCGCGGCGCACATAGGCCGCGTCCAGCCGCAGGCGCAGCCCCCAGGGCACGGCATTGCGCCCCGCCGCCTGGGCCAGGCCGCACAGCCCCGGCCGCACCGCCAGCCGCGTTCGCTGCCGCGCGGAATAGAGCGGCCCGTAGGCCAGCGGCAGCGGCCGCGGCCCGACCAGGCTCATCTCGCCCCGCAGCACGTTCCACAGCTGCGGCAGTTCATCCAGCGCCGAGGCCCGCAGGGCGCGGCCGAAACGGCCCAGGCGCGCGGCGTCGTCGCCCTGCCCCGGCGCCATGCTGCGCAGCTTGAGCAGCATGAACGGCTCGCCGCGGCGCCCGGCGCGGTATTGCCGGAACAGCACCGGCCGGCCCAACGCCAATACACCGCCCAGCGCGCCCACGGCCAGCAGCGGCGCGGCCAGCAGCAGCAACGCCGCCGCCCCCGCCACGTCCATTGCGCGCTTGCCCCTATACACGCGCCCGGCTGACCCCCAGCGACAGCGCCAGGCCCAAGGCAAACCAGGCCATGCGATTGGTGAGGTCGGTCGACACCATCACCGTGATCGCGACCGGCAGCACCAGCGCGCCGATCGCCGCGGCGCGCGCGGGCTCCACCCGCGGCAGCCGGGGAAGCGCCAGTGCCGCCGCACCGCCGAAAGCGAGCAGCCACAGCGCCAGGCCGGGCAGGCCAGCCTCGGTCAGCGCCTCCAGCGCGTGGTTGTGCGGGTGCATGCCCGGGCCGGCTCCGAAGCCCGCGGCCTGCGGGTAGCCGCCGGGGCCGATGCCGGCGGGCTCGATCATGCGCAGGGCCGCGCGCCACATCGCCACCCTCTCCTCGGGCCCATCGGCCGGGTCGCCGAAGACACGCTCGATGCCGCGGATGCCCGCTACACGGTCCGGGTCGGACAG
>JACMRO010000197.1 GCA_014376425.1 Rubritepida sp. | reverse complement strand
GCTGTTGCAGGAAACGCTGGACACGCTGGACCTCGCACCCTTCATGGGCCGCGACATGGCCGGGAACATCCGTTTCTGGTCGGAAGGCGCCACCCGGCTCTATGGCTGGAGCGAGGAGGAGGCGTTGGGCCGCGACACCCATGCCCTGCTGCGCACCGAAAGCGACGTCGACCCGGCCGCCATTCAGGAGGCGCTGCTGCGCGACAACGCATGGCAAGGCGACATGCGCCGCACCACGCGCGACGGCCGGCGCATCATCATCACCACCCAGAAGGTGCTGCGCCGGGCGCCCGATGGCGAGCCGCGCCTGGTCCTGGCGGTGGATACCGACGTGACCGAGCACCGCGCGACCGAGGCCGCGCTAATTGACAGCGCCACCCGGCTGCGCATGGCGCAGGAAGCCGGCGAGGTCGGCATCTGGGACTGCGACGTGGCCACCGGCGAGGTGGTGTGGTCGGAAACCTGCCATCGCATCCACGGCACCGGGCCCGACCAGCCGATGACGCTGGCGGTGTGGGAGACGCTGATCCACCCCGACGACGTGGCCGGCATGCGCGGCTGGGCCCTGGCCATGCTGGCCGGCGCAGAGCGCAGCTGGGCACCAGCCACCCGCATCCACCGCGCGGCGGACGATGCCCAGCGGTGCGTGATCTGCCGGGGCGAGGTGTTGCGCGACCCCGCCGGCGCGCCCACGCGCATGGTGGGCGTGGTGCTCGACATCACCGAGCAGCAGCAGGCCGAGGCGGCGCTGCGCGCCAGCGAGGCGCGGGCCCGGATGGCAATCGACGGCGCCGGGCTGGGCGCCTGGGAGTACGATCTGGCGCTTGCGCGCTTCAGCTGGTCGGCGCGCATGTCGGAAATGTTCGGCGATGCCTCCGAACCGCGTGAGGACGTGCCGCTGGCAGAGTTCCTGGACCGGCTGCATCCGGACGACCGGGAACCAGCGACGGCCGCGCTGCAGGGCGCCGCAGTGCCAGCGGCGGACATCAAGCTGGAGCTGCGCCTATGCACCGCACAGCGCGGCTGGCGCTGGGTTTCGGTGCATGGCGCGGTGGATGGGGCCGAGATCGCCCGCGGCGTGGCGCAGGACGTGACCGACCGGCGCATGGCCGACGAACGCCAGCGGCTGCTGATGCGCGAGGTGGATCATCGCGCCAAGAACGCGCTGGCGATCGTGCTGGCCGCCATCCGGTTGGCCAACCGTGACGACGTCGAGACCTTCAGCTCCGCGATCGAGGGCCGGGTGGCGGCGATGGCGCGGACGCATGAATTGCTGGCCGTCGAACGGTGGCTGGGTACCGACCTGTTCGCGCTGGCCCAGGCCGAGCTCTCGCCATTCCTGATGCAGGGCAGCGGCGCGGCGCGGGCGACCCTCGACGGGCCATCCCTGCTGGTCGATGCACAATCGGCCCAGGCGCTCTCCATGGTGCTGCATGAACTGGCTACCAACGCGACCAAATACGGCGCGCTGTCGGTCACCGACGGCACGTTGCGGTTGGAGTGGCGGATCGACGACGCGGCCGGGCTATTGCGGCTGCGCTGGGCCGAGCAGGGCGGCCCCGTGGTGAAGGGCGAGCCGCAGGACCGCGGCTTCGGCAGCCAGGTGATCGAGGCCATCGTGCAGGATCAGCTGCAAGGCACCCTGACCCAGGCGTGGCGCCCCGAAGGGCTGGAGCTGCGGATCGACGTGCCGCTGGCCGGCCTGCTGACCAGCGCGGACGACACTGCCGCCGCGGCCTGACCTCAGCCGTCCTGGCGGGGCAGCCGGTCCAGGCCGGCATCGATCAGCGCGGATCGGCTGCGCTGGCTTGCCGTGCCTGGGCCAATGCTGTGGCGCATGCTGCGCGGGGCTGTAACAGGGCGAGCAAACCGGCCGCGCCTACCACCTCGAAAAACGGCGCAAGCGCATCCTGATAGACCCTGCGCGACCAAAAATCATGCAACGCCAGGTGCCCGCCGGGCCGCAGCCGGCCATGCGCGGCCAGGGCGCAGGCGATGCGGTAGCGGCCATCGACCAGCACCAGGTCGGGCTCCGCCATGGCGACCCAGGGCGCGCCCCAGTAACGCCAGGCGACGATCGCCGCGGGGGGCTGCAGCGGCCAGCCCCATTCGCCGCAGGGCCCAATATCGGCATGGTGCTGCACCAGCCGGCCGGTCGCGCCCTGCCCGCGCGCCACCCGCGCCAGCCAGCCCACGTCGGAATCGACCGACAGCAGGCACCCAGCCCCCGCGGCCAGGAGCAGCGCCGTGCTGCCGCCACAGCCGAATTCCAGCATCCGGGCGGCGCCGGCGGCCGCGGCGCGCAGCAGGGCCTGCTCGGCTTCCGTCATCGCCACTGGCATCGGCGCTGGCATCGGCGCTGTCGTCGCTTCGCTCATCCCACCAGCATGGCGGCGGAGAGGTTAAGCGCTGGCCAACAGCACCACGCCCAGCCCGATGCAGCCAATCGCCGCCAGTTTCTGCCCGCCCAGCGATTCTCCGAAGAACCACCAGCCCAGCAGGGCGATCACGATGTAGCTCGCCGCCGTGCAGGGCAGCGCCACACTCATCGGGATGCGCCGCAACGCAATGATGTAGAGCAGTGCCGCCCCGCCATAGAAGCCCAGACCGATGACGGTCTGCCAGCGGAACAACTGCGTCAGGAAGCTGCCGGTGCCGTCCCCGGTACCCGCCTTCAGCAGCACCTGGCCGATCAGCGACGCGAAGATGGCGCCGATCAGCACGCCCCAGTACAGGCTCACTGCACGGTCTCGCTCGTCCGCGCCGGGATCACTTCGCGCACGACACCCTGCGGCTTGCCGTTGGCCGAAAGGAAGGCGCGGCCGACATATTCGCCCATCACGCCCAGGATCATGAACTGCACGCCGGCCAGCAACAGGTAGACCGTCATGGTCGACGCCCAGCCCGACGGGGTAGAGAAGAAAATCGCCTCGATGGTCACGAACGCCGCCGCCAGCAGCCCCAACACGCCCATGGCCGCACCTGCGAACACAGCGACCCGCAGCGGCACGACCGAAAAGTTGGTGGCGAGATTCAGCCACAGCAGTGCGAGGCGCCTGATGGTGTAGTTGCTGCTGCCCTCGGCGCGCGGGTAGTGCGCCACTTCGATCGAGGCGATGCGCTGCGTCACCTGCATGATCAGCCCGTCGATATAAGGGTAGGGGCCGCGATACTTCGTCACCTCGCCCACCACCAGCGCGCTCATGCAGCGGAAGCTCGACAGGTACAGCCCGCGCGGCTTGTCCAGCAGCCAGTCGGCTACCTTGTTGGCGAAGCGGCTGCCCAGGTTGCGCCAGCCGTCATGCTCCTTCTTGGCGTAGCGCGTGTAGACCACGTCCCAGCCGCCCATGCGCGCATGGTCGTAGATCCGCAGCACCTCCTCGGGCGGGTTCTGCAGGTCGTCGTCCATGGTGATGACATAGGCGCCGCGGGCGTGCCGCAGCCCGGTCATGACCGCGTTATGCTCGCCGAAGTTGCGGGCGTGTTCCAGGTAGGTCAGCGGCACCGTCGCTTGCGCGGCAAGGGCACGACACACATCGCCGCTATCGTCCGGGCTGCCGTCATTGACCAGGATGATCTCGATGCCACCGGCCGGCTTGAGCACCGACAGTGCGGCGACCAGGCGCCCTACCGTCGCGGCGCCGCGATATACCGGGACGACGATCGACAGGCCAATCTGCGGTTCCATGGCGGTTTCCATCAGGGACGGGTTGCGGTGACGATGAGCGAGCCGCCCACCGGGAAGCGGATGCCGGCGCGCATCAGCGCGTGTTCGATGCGGGTGACGGCGAACAGGCCGGCATCGAGCCAGGGCGGAAAGCTGCCGACATCGGAAGCATCGCCCGGGCGGGCCTGCAGGATCTTGCGCTGAACGACCATGAGCGGCAGCAGAAGCGCATTCCAGTATCTGGCGCAGGGTGCGGCGAAGCCCGCTTCGCGCAGATCAGCCTCGATGCCTGCGCGGGTGTAGCGCCGCACGCTGTGCACGCGCGCATCATGCGCCGAGCGCAGCCAGGGCAGCGCCGGCAGGTTCAGCACCAGCCGGCCGCCGGGGGCAATGACGCGATGCAGCTCCGCCAGCATCGCGGCAGGCTCGGCCCCGGCATGGCACAATACGTCCAGGCTGGCGGCGGCGGTGAAGCTGGCATCGGCGAAGGGCAGCGCATTGACGCTGCCCGCCACCACCGGCCGCCCGGCCTTGGCGGCAGCACGCGCCGCCGCGGCAGGGTTGTACCCCAGCCGGGCCGAGCCCCGCGCCACATCATCGCGCAGCCGCGCCAGAAAGCCGCCGGTGCCGCAACCGGCGTCGAGCAGCACGCAGCCCGTGGGCAGTGCCGCACGCGCATGGGCATGCATGGCCCGGTACCACCACATCGCCTGTCCGGCGGAATCCATCAGGTCGTATTCGGCGGGGTCCACGGCATCGCTTGTCGCCGGCAATCGCGGCGGGAACAAGCCGAAGCAGAGCCCGAGCCGTGGCGGCGGACGATTTTCGCCGCATGGTATGCCGCGCGCGCCCCTTGCCCCATGATGACCATCCGCATGGATATCCTTCCCGCCCGACCCGCGCCGCCGCCCGTCCCCCGCCTGGAGCAGGCGCGGGAAACGCTGCACTGGATGCTGGCGCTGCTGCCAGCCCTGCCCTTCCTGATCAGCGCCTTGCTGCCGCCGTTGAACCACGATGTGGCGGCGGTGCTGAACTTCTCCGGCCGCTGGCTGGATGGCGAGCGGCTGTATACCGACCTGATCGACGTCAACCCGCCGCTGATCTTCATCATCAACCTCCTGCCCGCGGCGATGGGCAACCTGCTTCCGATCAACCCGGTGCAGGCGCTGGTGCTGTGCGTGCTGGGGCTGATGGCTGGCAGCTTCTGGCTGTGCTGGCGGCTGCTGCCCCTGCTTGCCCTGCCGCCCATCATGCGGGTGGGGGCACTGGGCGTCCTGCCCATCACCATGCTGGGCGCAGGCTATGATTTCGGCCAGCGCGAGCACCTTATGGCTATCACCACACTGCCCTACCTGGTTCTGGCGGCGTTGCGCGCCGAGGGCCGGCGGGCGCCCCCGGGCCTGACCCTGGGCGTGGCGCTGCTGGCGGCCGCGGGCTTCGCGCTCAAGCCACATTTCCTGGCGGTGCCCGGCCTGGTCGAGCTGTGGGTGTTCTTCTGCCTGGGCCCGCGCCGCGCCTTCCGCGACCCGGTGCCGTGGACTATGGGCGGGTTCTTCGCACTCTACCTGCTCAGCCTGCCGCTTGTGTTCCCGCTCTACCTCAACCAGGTCGTTCCGCTGGTTCTGGGCAACTACCTGTCGCTGACCGGCCTGGGCTGGTGGCAGGTGCTGACGACCGAACGGATGATGCCCATCGGTGTGCTGCTGCTGGTGCTGGGCGCGCTGGCCTCCCGCGGCGGGACCGCGCCGGGGCGGCCGGTGGCACTGGCGGCCCTGGGCTGCTTCATCGCGGCCTTCGTCCAGTCACGCGCCTGGTCGTACCACATCATGCCCTCCAAGCTGCTGCTGGGTTGGCTGGCGGCGCTGCTGCTGACGCACTGGGCCGGGCGGCTGATGGCGCCGGCCCGGGCCGAGCGCGCGGCCGCCCCAGCCGCCGCCATCGCCGCCTTCGCCATCGGCCTGTTCCACCTGATGGGCAGCGAGGCGCCCTACCGGCAGATCACCTGGAGCTGGTCGCGCGGCGGGCTGCTGACCGAGCAGTTGCGTCGCGAGGCCTATGGCGAAAGGCTGCTGGTGCTCAGCCCCGACGTGGCGCCGATCTACCCCGCGCTGAACTACATCCGCGCCCAGAGCACCCTGCGCACCATGAACCTGTGGCTGCTGCAGGGCGTCTATCACCAGTGCCCGACAAACGGCGCCCGCTACCGCGAGCCGTGGGACATGTCGCGCACCGAATTCTTCGTCTACCGCACGGTGGCCGAGGATTTCGCCCGTGCGCCGCCCACCGCCATCCTGGTCTCGGACAATGCCGGCATCACCTGGTGCGGCAACACCCATTTCGACCTGATCACCTATTTCAGCCGCCACCCGCTATTCGCCGAGGGCTTCTCGCACTACCGGCTGGCAGCGGCGTTCGAGGGCTACCGGCTCTACCGGCGCGAGGATTGATGCGGGCCCGCGCCGCCATGGCCGGGTTACAGTGGCAGGGGAAATAATGGACGACTACCAGGAGTTCGTGGGCCGGACGGAGACCCGGACCGACACCGCCGATGCCCGCCTGATCGAAGGCCTGGCGGCCACGTTGGACATGGCCACCCCGGCCGGCGACCTGCCGCCGCTGTGGCACTGGATGTTCTTCCAGGACTGGCGACGGCCGGGCGAGGTCGGGCCGGACGGCCACCGGCAGCGCGGCGGGTTCCTGCCGCCGGTGGACCATCTGTCGCGCCGCATGTGGGCCGGGGGGCGGCTGGAATCCAACGCCGCCGGCATCCGCATGGGTGATGCGCTAAGCCGGGAATCCACCATCCAGGCGGTCAGCCGCAAGGCCGGAGGCTCGGGCGAGCTGATCTTCGTCACCGTGGCCCATGTGCTGACCGGGCCGCGCGGGCAGGTGCTGCGGGAGGAGCATGACATCGTCTATCGCGGCGCCGAGGGGGCGGCGGTAAAGGCGGCACCGGTCGCCGCCGTCGATCCGGCCGAGGCCTTGCGGGTGCTGCAGCCCGATGCGTTGCTGCTGTTCCGCTACTCGGCGCTGACCGGCAATGGCCATCGCATCCACTACGACATGCCCTATGTGACTGGCGAGGAAGGCTATCCGGGCCTGGTCGTGCATGGGCCGTTGCAGGCGACGCTGTTGGCCGCACACGCCCTGGCGGCGGCTCCGGGGCGCAGCTTGCGGGCATTCTCCTTCCGTGGCCTGAGGCCGGCCTTCGCCGGGCGCACGCTGTCGCTGCACGCGGTGGCGGGGGCTGATCGCGTCACGCTGGAAAGCCGCGATTCGGAGGGTGCGACCTGCATGCGGGCCGATGCCATGCTCGATTGATGCGGCCCGACTGCCCTCGCACGTCCCGCTACTGAAGCAGGCCGCGCCGGACCTGCGCGAATTCACGCACCGCGTCCACGAACGCCACACCCTCGGCATCGCCGATCTCGAGGCTCAGCGCCACCATGCCGCGCTTGGCCAGGTAGAATCCGCCCTGGAGCATGTCGAGGAAGAAGAGTTCACGCAGGTCCGGCCGGTCACGCAGACCGGCCGGCGCATGCGGCGCGTCGTGCTGGAAATGCACGCACATCAGGCTGCCCACCCCGGTCCAGCGCATGGCCGGCGTAATGCCGTCCAGCGCCACCCGCAGCGCCTCGCCACGCGCGAACAACGCGTCCGCCGCCTCCGCGGTGAAGATGTGCGTCAACCCGGCCACGCCGGCCGCCATGGTCAGCACATTGTTGTTGAAGGTGCCGGCATGCGGGATCGCGTCGGGCAGGCGTGGGTCGTAGCGCTCCATGATGTCGCGCCGCCCACCGAAGGCGCCGAAGCTCATGCCGCCGCCGATATACTTGCCCAGCGTCGTCATGTCGGGCGTGATGCCCAGCCGCGCCTGTTCGCCACCGGCCGACATGCGGCTGGTCATCACCTCGTCGAAGATCAGCACCGCGCCGATGCGGCTGGCCTCCGCGCGCAGCATTGCCAGGAAGGCGGCGTCGGCCGGGATGCAGCCGCCCGAACCCTGCATCGGCTCGACCAGGATGGCGCCGATGCTCTCATCGAGCAGCGCCGCCGTGCCGGCCGCGTCATTGTAGGGCGCCAACACCCAGTCATGCGGCGCGTTGATCGGAATGCCGAACCCCGCCCCGCTGGCACCGAAGTAGAGGATTCCGCCATGGTAGCCGCCGCCGAACACCATCACCCGCCGGCGCCCGGTCACCGCCAGCGCGGTGGCGATGGCCATCAGGTTTGCCTCGGTGCCCGAATTGGTGAAGCGCACCAGATCGAGCGATGGAAAGCGGTCGCAGACCAGCCGCGCCAGCCGCGCCTCCATCACCCCATGGCCGCCCAGATTCCAGCCGCCATCCAACGCGCCGTCCAGGGCGGCGCGGATCACCGGGTTGCTGTGGCCATACAGGCCGGCGCTGTATTCGCCCAGCAGGTCGACATATTCATGCCCATCGGCATCCCACAGCCGGCAGCCGGCGCCCCGCGCCATGGTCAACGGAAACGGCGCGTGGAACAGCACGGTTCGGGTGTTGCCGCCGGGCATCACGGCGGTCGCCTCGACATGCGCGGCCAGACTGGCGGAGTTGGCGGCGATGTAGCGCTCTCGCGCCTCGGCCAGCGCGGCGTGGATGGTGGCGTTGGTCAGGGTGTCGGCCATCGGGCGCTCCGTGTTCCGCGGCAAGCCTAGCCTAAAGACCGTGGCTTCAAAGACCCTCGCGGGCTTCACGGCCAATTAACCGGCGGGGTCTAGCTTCCACCCATGGCGCCCCAACCCGGCGGCGCGGCTTGGCAGGATGCCGGCATGGAATTAGGCACGCGCGGCATTCGCTCCTCCGGGCGCGGCAGCGGCAGCATCGAGATCACCCTGCCCAGCCGCCTGCGCGCGCTGAGCGGCCTGAACTGCCAGATCACCTGGCAGGACTCGCCGGTGCCGCAGGTCACGCTGACGCCCGACCTTTCACTGGCCCGGGCCGCCCTCGCACGGCTGTGGGGGCTTCTGCTGCCGGCACTCGGGCTGCCACAGCAGCCGCTGCCCGCCATGCAGGTCAGCCTGTACGGCGGCACCGCCCTGATATGGGAAGACGCGCTGACCCTCAGCCGGTCAGCGCCGCATGAGGCCGCGGCGGTGGGCCAGGTACTGGCGGCGCTGCTGATCCTTGCGCTGCCGGCCATGCCGCCCGGCCACGCCGTGGCGCTGGCCTACCTGGCCACCGGCGCCGTCGCCGATAGCGCCTATCAGGCGGATTGCGCCATCGCCGCCAGGGCCTTCTGCCCTCGCGCCGCCGCCCCGCTGGATGGTTTCGGCGACGGGCTTTGGCAGTCGGTGGCCCGCCTGGCGCCGCCCCTGCAAGCGCTGCGGACGGCGCTGGCGGCGGACCAGGCACGATATCGCTCGTTATGCGCCGCCGTCCGCACCGGCGCACCGCTCGACCTGACGGGGCTGCTGCCATGACGCTCACGCGGCGTGACGGCATTGGCCTTTGCACGCTGGCCGGCGGGGCGTTGCTGCTGGCCGGCCTGCTCCTCGACCTGGCCTGGCCGGTAGCCGTCGCAGCTGGGTCAGGGCTTGTCGCCGGGCTCCTGGGTTGGCTCGCGCGGCCCGCGCCGGCGAGCGTGCCCCCCGCCGCCATCCGCACCGGCATGGCCGACATGGCGCCTCTGCTGCGCGAACTCGCCGAGGGGATGGTGCGCCTCAAGCGCGACAGCGCGGAGGCCAGCCGCGGCATGGCCGAGGCGCGGGCCAGCGGCGCCCGCATGGTCCAGGCCGCCAGCACCACCATTGCCCGGCTGGACGAAAGTGCCGAGACGAGCGCCATCGCCGCCCGGGCGGTGGCCATGCTGCCGGGCATCGCCGACCAGCACGCCCAGCGCATCGAACTGATGGCCGCCCGCGCCGAGCAGGCCCTGGCCCTGGTGCCTGAGACCCTTGCGGTGCCGCCCGCCTTCGAAGCCGCGTTGCAGCGGTTAGAGGGCATCGCGCTGCCCGACACCGCGGCGCTGCGCGACGCGGTGGACCGGCTGGATCGCCTACCGGGAGAGATCGGCCAGGCGATGCATGGCAGCCTGGCCGAGGCGCATGACGCCGCGGCCGCCCTACTGGACCAGGTTAGCCTGCGTATCGAGGCAGCCCGGCCCGACCCGCTGCTGGCCATGGGCCTGATGGAAGCCACCGAACGGCTGGATGCCCTGGCACCACCAATGGAACGCGCCAGCGAGGCTGCCATCGCCACCAACACGCGGGCCGAGGCGGCGCTGGAACGCGAGGAAGCGCAAGCTGTTCGGCTGGAGGCCGCGCTGGAGCGCGAGGAGGCGCATGCTACCCGGCTGGAGGCCGCGCTGGAGCGCCTGGAAGCGACCGAACATGCCGGCGAGGCGCGGCTGGACGCGGCGCTCGACCGACTGCCGCCGGGCATGGCGGACACGCTGGCGCGGCTCGAGCAGGCCGTGGCCGAAAGGCAGCCGGACCCGTCGCTCCCCGAACAGCTGCAGGCCGAATGCAACCGGCTTACCAGCCTGGTTCAGGACGCGGTCGGCGGCCTGCCAACCATCGCCGCAGCGCTGCAGGGGCTGCTGGCGCCCATGGAAGCAGCCGCCACGGCCCTGCCGCCGATGACCGAGGCAGCACAGCGCGCGACCGAGGCACTGCTCCGCGCGGCGCGGGCCAATATCGCCCTGGCGGCCCGCGCGGGGGAGGGGGCGCAGCCCGCGCCTGAAGCGGCGGGCGCCGCCACCCCCGCCCCCCCGCCGCTGGACGCGGGCGCCGCCATGCCCGTGCAGAAGGATGCCGCCGGCGTGCTACCGGCCGATGCGGCAACGGACGAATCCACGGATAAGGACGAACCGGTCGACCAGCCGCCGCCCGCACCCCCGGCGCAGGAGCCGGCAGACCCGCCCGCGGCCGCCCCGCCCCCGCCTCGCCCGCCCCGGCTGCTTGAACACCTGGACGAGACGATCCGCGGTCTGCAGTCGCTCAGCAACGCCATCGCCGCCGCGGCCGACCGCCGGATCGAGCCGGCACAGTGATTGGCATGGTTCTCGCAACGCGCCGGGGGTAGCGTGCCATCCGGCCGCGCTGCCGCAGCCCGCTGCCCGCACCCCGCGCGGTGGCCGCCCAGGAGCCGAGCATTGACCCTTTCCCGCCGCCTTGTCCTTGCCGCCGCCCCCGCCCTTGCGGCGACCGCACAGGCACAACCCGCACAGGCACAGCCCGCATGGCCAACTCGCCCGGTTCGGGTCATCAACCCCTACGCGCCTGGCGGTGCGTCAGACATCATCATGCGCAGCCTGGCGGAGCGGCTGGAGCGGCTGCTGGGCCAGCCCTTCATCATCGACAACCGGGCCGGCGCAGGTGGCTCGCTGGGCACCGGCCTGGCAGCGCTGGCGGCGCCCGACGGTTACACCCTGCTGGTCACCAACACGGGACCGCTGGCGGTGGCACCAACCCTGTTCCCCAGCCTGGGCTACGACCCCGCCCGCAGCTTCAGCTACATCGCCATGCTCGGCGGCATCCCGCTGGTCTGCGCGGTGCGCGGCGACAGCCGGATGCGCACGCTGGCCGATTACGTACAGGCCGCCAAGGCACGGCCCGAGGCGGTGTCGTTCGGCAGTTCCGGCGTGGGTTCGGCCGGTCACCTGGCCGGCGTGCTGTTCGGCATGCAGGCCGAGGCAAGGCTGCTGCACATCCCCTTCCGCGGCGCGGGCGAGGCGCAACAGGCTGTCCTGTCGGGCGATACCGACAGCCTGTGGGACACGCTGGCCGCACATACCGGCGCCATCCGCGCCGGCACCCTGCGCGGCCTGGCGCTAACCACCGAACAGGGCGTGGCCTCGCTGCCCGATGTGCCGACCGCCGCGGCCGCAGGCTTCCCGGGCGTACTCGCCACCAACTGGTTTCTGCTGGCCGGACCCGCCGGACTGCCCACCGCCATCGCCGAACGGATCGACGGCGCCATCCGGACGGCGATGGCCGAGCCCGCCCTGGTGGAGCGCTTCACCAGCGTGGGCGTGGTGCCGCTGGCCCCGCGCGGCGCGACCCAGATCGCGGCCTTCGTGGCCGCCGAGGGCGCGCGCTGGGCGCCGGTGGTGCGGGCGTCGGGCGCCACCCCCTGAAGTGTGATCGCATTCCGGGCTGCAACCGCCATGTCGCGGAGCACCAGGGCGGCCTATGCTGCCGCCATGGATGCAGGTGAAGATGATTTTGCCCAGCATGGGTAGGCGCCAGGGGCGGCGGGCGGCGCGCGATTCTCCGGCGGCCCTGTAGGCGGCCCTGCTGGCGGCCCGGCGCCGCCCGGCAAGGCGACGGCGGCATTGCTGGCCACCACCATCTACGCCTCGGCACGGTGGAACTTCCCGGCCGCCATCAGCACGCCGGCGGGCAGCCCCGACCGCCATCGGCACCCCGGCCAGCCTGACCTACGGCTTCCTGCCCTTGGCACCGGCTGAGCTTCCCTCGCTGATGTGTTCCGCGGCGATGGCGGCAACGACGTGCTGTACTCCGGCGGCGGCGCTGATCGCTTCGTCTATCAGGGGCCGGGCTTCGGCCACGACGAGATCGCGGGCTTCACCAACGGCCAGTCGCGCCTCGACTTCGCCGGCTCGGGCATCGGCTGGGCCGGCCTGTTCCTGCGCTCGGCCAGTGGCAACTGCCAGGTCGAGGTCTTCGGCTCGGCCATCCTGGTGTTCGGCCTCGCCAGCCTGGGCGCCGCCGACTTCATTTTTTGATCAGACGCTGGTGTTCCAGTTGGTACGGCAGGTGGCGATGGTGTTTTGCAGCGCCGGCGGCACGGCCACCGTCACCACATTTCCGGCGCTGTAGCTGCCGTCGATGTTGATCACGACGTTTTGCAAACCGTAGGCCTCCAGGCATTCCTTCATTATCGCGCTCAGGGTCGCGCGCGGCAGTGCCCGGGCGGTCAACAGCGTCTTCTTGTGATCCTCCAGCCGGCGCTTGGCGAAGAAGCCGACATTGCCCGGCGGGTTGTCCAGCAGGTCGGTCACCGCGTAGATCACGCGGCGCAGTGCGTCGTCGGTGCGTGCGGCGCCCACCGGCAGGGTGGTGTGGTCAAGCCAGGCCGGGTCGAACTGCATCTCCAGCCCGCGCAACCAGGTCCAGCCATCCGTCAGGTCGACCAGGAACTCCTCGGTCATGTGGTGCGGGCCGTGGTTCATCGCCGGCCATTTATAGGTGCCAGCGGGGGAGAAATCCTCGCTCACCGCCTTGGCGCCGTGGCCCACGAAGGTCTGCGACATCGCGCCCACCCCGGAGTTTTCGCCCCCCACCATCATGCCGGCGCACTGACCCACATCCTTGGGGTTGAAGTAAATATACAGGTGGCCGTGGCCGCCATTGTGGTTGACCGGGTTGCCGCTGAACCAGTTGGTGCGGCCCGAGCCGAACAGCGCCAGGTTCACCCCCCAATGGTTCTCCTCCTTCATGATCTTGGTCTTGATGGCGCCACGAATGCCACTC
>JACMRO010000196.1 GCA_014376425.1 Rubritepida sp. | reverse complement strand
GCAATGACGTGCTGCGCGGCAACGCCGGCAACGATACGCTGACAGGCGGCGACGGCGACGACATCGTGGATGGCGGCACCGGCCAGGACAGCATGGGCGGCGGCACCGGCAACGACACCTATGTGGTCGACGACGCGGGCGACGTTGCCATCGAGGCGGCCAATGCCGGCATCGACACGGTGTTCGTCGTCGGCAATGGCTGGACCGTGGGGGCCAACATCGAGGTCGCGCGGCTCTTCACCGGTGCCACGCAGGTCACCGGCGGCGCGGGTGCCGACATCATCGTGGCCAACGTGGCCCTTGCCTCGGCCGTTGCCGGCGGCGATGGCGACGACGTGCTGTGGGGCGGCGGCAACCTGGTCCACACGCTGGACGGCGGCGCCGGCGACGACATCATCCGTGGTCAGGATAGCCCCGTCAGGATGATCGGCGGCGCTGGTAACGACCAGTTCGTGATCGGCCATCTGGACGTCACCATCACCGAGACGGCTACTGGCGGCATCGACACCGCCTGGGTCGCGGTCAGCGGCTGGACCAACGGCTTGAATGTGGAGATCGGCCGGTTGGCCGCGCCCGGGGCCGTGCTGCTCAACGGCAGCGACAGCGACGAGCAGCTGGTGGCCAACCAGGCCGAGGCCAGCACGCTGAACGGCAATGGCGGCAACGATGTGCTGTGGGGGAGCACGCTGGCCGATACCCTGAACGGCGGGGCTGGTGACGATATCATGCGCAGCCAGGGCGGCGCTGATGTGATGGCCGGCGGGGCTGGCAACGACGCGTATGTCGCCTTCGACAGCGCGGCCACCATCATCGAACTCGCCGATGACGGCTTCGACATCGTCTATTTCGCGGGGTCCGGCAGCTTCAACATGGGTGCGAATGTCGAGCAGGGGCGGCTGTTCCTCTCCGGCACCGGCCTGGTCGGCAATGCCTCGGCCAACGCCCTGTTCGGCAACAATGGCGGGCTAGGCTCGACGCTGGACGGCGCGGGGGGTGACGACATCATCTTCGGCACCGCGGCGGCGGACGTGCTCATCGGCGGCGCGGGCAACGACACGATGTACAGCCAGGGCGGCGCCGACTTCTTCGACTACAAGGCGGCAGGCTGGGGTACCGATCTGATCGGCGGCTTCACGCAGGGGGCGGCGAAGATGAGGTTCGAGGCCGCCAGTGGGGTCAGCGCCTTCGACCAGCTCAGCCTGACCACGGCCAACGGCAATACACAGATCAACCATGCCAATGGGGTGATCCTGGTGTTCGGCGCCGCGCTGACCCAGACGGACTTCCTGTTCGTCTGAGCGGTTGGTACGCCCCTTCCCCGGCAGGGGCGTGTGCCAGCCCGACCACAAGCAACCCTGCCGCGACGCCTGGTTCCGCGGCAGGGTCTGGGCGCCGCCGAACTGATTGCGGGCGGCGGGCAGGCCCGCAAACGGGCGCGACCCAGCCAGTCGCCATCATCCTGCTCACATCCCGGCCGGGCCGGCCCCGCCGCGTGCAACTCTTCATCGACCAGCAGGACACCGACTGGTCCCGCTTCACCGCCGCCATCCCCGCCGACATCCCCGCCGCCATCCCCGCCGCCATCCCCGCCGACATCCCCGCCGGGGCGCCACCGCCAGCTACTGGGCCGGGGTGGCGCCACCCGCACTGGGCGGCTAAACCCCCGTCCAATGCTCATCACCCACCAGGCCCCATCCGTGCGCGACGCCGCCCGGCCGCGCAAGATGGAGCGCGCGTTCGAGGATATCGGCCAGGGGCTGCGCGGCTGGCGCCTGCCGTTCGCCCTCGCCAGGCTCGACATCCGCAATCGTTATCGCGGCTCGGTGCTGGGGCCGTTCTGGCTCACCTTGTCCACTGCCGTCATGCTGATCGGGCTCGGGCTGCTCTACTCCACGCTGTTCCGGCTCGACCTGTCGACCTACCTGCCCTTTCTCGCCGTCAGCCTGATCCTGTGGAATGCCATCAGCGCGATGGTGAGCGAAGGTTCGAACTGTCTGATCGAGCAGGAGAGTATCATCCGGCAGATGCCGCAGCCCTACAGCGTGCACATCCTGCGCTGTGTATTTCGCAACGCGCTGATCGCGGCGCACAGCCTGCCGCTGATCGCGCTGGTTTTTCTGATCTGTGGCTACACGCCGGGCTGGGTTGGGCTGTGGGCGCTGCCGGGGGTGGCGCTGTTCCTGGTCAACGCGCTGGCCGTGGCCACCCTGTTCGGCATGCTGTCGGCCCGGTTCCGCGACATCGGGCCGATCGTCGCCTCGGTGATGCAGATCGCCTTCTTCATGTCGCCGGTGATCTGGAAGCCAGAACTGCTGGGTGACCGGCAGCGCTACCTGCCGCTCAATCCCTTCTACGTGGTGATGGAGACGGTGCGCGGGCCGTTGGTGGAGGGCGGCGTGTCGCCCTGGTTGTGGCTGGCGGCGATGCTCTATTCTGCACTGCTGTGCGGCGCGGCCTTCTTCATCTTCCTGCGGTTCCGCAATCGCGTCGCCTTCTGGGTCTGAGCATGGCGCGCATCACGGCCGAGAATGTCGGCATCGATTTCCCGCTTTACCATGTCGGCGCCCGCAGCCTGAAGAAGCGGCTCTTCGCCGCTGCCTCGCGCCGCCTGGCGCAGGATGCGCAGGACCGGGTGGTGGTCGCGGCACTGCGTGACCTCAGCTTCACGATCGGCCAGGGCGAGCGGGTGGCGTTGATCGGCCAGAACGGTGCCGGCAAGTCCACCCTGTTGCGCACGCTGGCCGGCATTTATGACCCGGTGGCCGGAAGGCTGGAGATCGAGGGCGAGGTTGGCAGCCTGATCGATCCCGGTGCGGGTATGGACCCCTGGGCGACCGGCCTGGAGAATGTCCGCCTGCGCGCCTGGTACCGCGGCATGAGCGATACCCAGGCCGAGGCGCTGGTGCGCGATGTGGTCGACTTCTCGGGCCTGGACGAATTCCTGCACGTACCGGTGCGCGGCTATTCCACCGGAATGCAGTTGCGCCTGGCCTTCGCCATGGCCACCGCGATGGCGCCCGACATCCTGCTGATGGACGAATGGTTCTTCGCCGGCGATTCCGACTTCATGGCAAAGGCCGAGGAGCGCCTGGCCGGGCTGGTGCAGGAGGCGGGGATCCTGGTCCTGGCCACCCATTCGATGCCCATCGTCCGCCGCTGGTGCAGCCGCGTCATCCGCTTGGAGAGCGGCCGGATTGTGCAGGACGGGCCGGTGGACGAGGTGTTGGGGCCACAGTAATGCGCGCCTTCCCCGGGGTTGAAACCACCTCGGCGGCTTGACGTTGAGCGGGAGGACCAGGGACTTCCGCCCATGCATCGTGCCATCGAGATCGTCAAGGACATGTTCACCGGCTTCGTCGCCGACGACGCGCTGACGCGGGCGGCGGGCATCGCCTATTTCACCGTCTTCTCGCTTGGGCCGCTGCTGTTCATTGCGTCAGGCGTCGCCAGCCTGGTCTTTGGCGAGGCAGAGGTGAATGCGGCCATCCGGCAGCAGGCCGCGGGCATGCTGGGTGACGAGGCGGCGCAGACGGTCAGTCAGATGGCGCAGGGCGCGATGGGCGAGGCGCGCGGAGTATGGGCGGTGCTTATCGGTGTCGGCACGCTGCTGCTGACCGCGTCGGGCGCCTTTGGCGCGCTGCAGGGTGCGCTCAATGCGGTGTGGAAGGTGGAGATGCCCGCCACCACCAGCACATCCGCGACTGTTACGGCATTCCTGAAGGCCAAGGCCGCAGCACTGGGCCTGGTCGGCACCACCGGCTTTTTGCTGCTGGTGTCGCTGACTGCCAGCGCGGTCATCTCCGCCTTCGGCACCTGGCTAACCGGCCTGTCGCCAATGCTCGAAGCCGTGGTCCACCTCGTGAATTTCGTCGTGTCGCTGGCGGTCATCACGCTGCTGTTCGCCGCGATCTACAAGATTCTGCCCGACCGCAGGCTGACCTGGCACGATGTGTTCGTGGGCGCGCTATGCACTGCGCTGCTATTCACGCTCGGCAAGTCGCTGATTGGTTTCTACATCGGCAGCGTGGGTGTGGCGAAGGGCTTCGGCGCTGCTGGCACGCTCGTGGTGATCCTGCTGTGGATCTACTACTCGGCCGTCATCTTCCTGCTCGGCGCCGAATTCACCCGCGCCTGGTCCGGTAAGGAAGCCGCCCGGCCCGAGGATGTGGTTGAGGCGCCGCCCGAGGCAGGGGTGCAGCGCCCGGCCGCGCTGGCCGCCGTCGCCCGTGACCAGAATGCCGGCCAGGACGCGATCACCCTCGCGGTTGCGACCGGCATTGGCATCATCCTGCTGGGCCGCCTGATGCGCCCGGCGTCCACACTGCACCGAAAAGGGCACTGAACATGAACGGCGTTGGATTCCTGAGCGCTATCGTTATCGGCCTGCTCGCCGGCTGGATCGCGGAGAAGATGTCGAGCCGCGATGACGGGCTGATCATGAACCTGGTCATTGGCCTGCTGGGCGCGGTGCTGGGCGGTTTCATTGCCAGCCTTTTCGGCATTGGTTACAGCGGCTTCTTCGCCAGCCTGATCGTATCGGTGCTGGGGGCCATGCTGCTGCTGTTCATTCTCGGCGCCATCCGCCGCAAGGCGTAAGGACGGTCAGCTGGCGGCGGGGGTCACCGCCGCCGGCTGCACCACCTTCGCCGGCGGGCTGATCATGATGCCCAATTTGCCGCAGCGTTGTTTCACCCGGCGGTTCAGTTCCCGCGCCACTGCCCAGCGCCTGGCCGGCTCGGTCTTGATGCGGGCGCGCACCACTACGCCGGCGTCGCTCATTCGCTCGACGCCCATCACCTCGATCGCCGCCAGCACACTGCCGCTCCAGGCCTCGTCGGCGCGCAGATCAGCCCCCACCTCGGTCAGCGCCTCGGCCACCGCATCGGTGTCGGCCTCATAATCCACCACCAGGTCGAGCACGGCGTAGCCATAGTCGCGTGTCTGGTTGGTCACCGTCGTCACCGCCGAGAACGGCACGATGTGGACGTCACCATTCATCGCCCGCAACCGAATCGAGCGGATCGACAGCTGCTCCACCGTGCCCGACAGCCCGCTCAGCGTCACCACGTCGCCCACCGCCACCGAATCCTCGAACAGCAGGAAAATGCCGGTGATCACATCGCGCACCAGCGTCTGCGAACCGAAGCCCACCGCCAGGCCGATGACGCCGGCGCCCGCCAGCAGGGGGGCCACGTTGACGCCGATTTCGGTCAGCACGTTCAGGCCGACGAAGATGAGCACGACGGTGGCGAGCGCGGTGCGCAGCATCGGCAGCAGGGTGCGCACCCGGGCGGAGCGGGCGGTCGCAGCATCGTTCGACAGCCGCGTCAGGTGGCGGGCAATGGCGGTGTTGGACGCCTCCCACACCGTCAGCGCCAGGCCCAGCGTCAGCGCGATGGACACCGCCGCCGACAGCACCCGCGCGCCCGCCCGGCCGTGGCCGAACCAGGCAAATGCGCCCAGGCCCCAGATCTCCAGCAGCACCACCGCGGTCACTGCCACCAGCACGCCGCCGATGACGGCCTTCAGGGCGGGCAGATAGCGGTTCGCCCGCGCCTCCAGCCCAGGCAGCCGTCGGGCCAATTCCGGGCTGATGCGGAAGGCGCGGTTGAGGAGCCGGCGCAGCGCCTCGTCCAGCAGTTTGGCCGCGGCGATCACCAGCACGGTGGAGAGGCTGGCGCGCAACAGGCGCTCGAACCCGCCCTCCAGCCCCAGCGCCCAGACCGCCCACAGCGCCGCCACCCACAGGATGGCCAGCACATGCCAGGCATCAGCCAGCCGGTCGCGCAGGCCGCGCAGGAGGGCACGGCCGCGCCCCTGGACCTCGTCCTGCCGCAGCGGCCGCGCGGCGAGGAATTGCGCCACCCCCAGCTTGTTCTGCAACACCACGATGATGACGAAGACGGACACCATCAGCAGCCCCAGCCGCAGCACCCCGTTCTGCACCGAGAGCGGCATGGCCAGCAGCAGGGCGAATTCGGAAGCCGCGTAGGCGACGACCGTGACCAGCGCGATCCGCCGCATCCAGATCGTCACGTAGCCGGCCGTCTCATCGGCGACCGGCAGCAGCCGCAGGTGGTTGCTGGCCGGACTGAACAGCAGCCGCATCACCACCATGAAGCCACGCGCGGCAAGGTAGGCGTTGGCCACGGTCCACAGGATCACCCGCTGTGACGGCCAGCCCGGCAGATTGGGAATGGTGGCGAAGGCGACCAGCCAGAAGGCCAGCACGGGTGCCAGGTCCAGCCCCAGCCGGGCCAGGATGAAGGGCAGCCGGCGCAGCATTGCGCGGCCCGCGGCCTCGGGCGGCGCGCGGGCATCCAGCCGCCCCGCCCAGCCGCGCAGCATGCGGCTGACCAGCTTCTCGGCAGCGTAGCCAACGCCGAAGACCAGCAGCAGCTTCCAGGCCAGGTCGAGCACCCGGTAGCGATAGGTCTCGTTGGTCGCGGCATCGAGCAGCCAGGCCCAGATGCCCGGCAGGTCGGCGGCGGACTGAATGCCGTCGATCGCCTGGTCCAGGGCGCGGCCGATCTGTTCGCTGGCCTGGCCCAGCAGGGGGGCTTCAACCGGCTCGGGCACCGGCACCGGCACCGGCGCAGGCGCGCCGGGGCGGGCGGCGGCGATGGTTTCCAGCGTGCGGATCAGCTCGGCCCGGCGGGCGTCGTCGCGCAGGATCTCCAGCGTGCGCTGCGCCTCGGCCGGCGCAGGCTGCGCCGCCAGCGGCGCGATCATCAGGGCAAGCAGAGCCAGGATACGGATCATCCATGTCGTGTGCTGGCGGCGTGGGGCGGGCGCAAGTCTTGTCAGAAAATCAGGGCGTGCCCATCGCGCAGCACGGTGTCGGCCGCGGGGGTGAATCCGGCCCCGACATGCAGCACCAGGCCAGCCAGCAACCGGTCCGGTCCCCGGCCACCCCGGATGCCGCGCAGGATGACGCGCCGGGCCGGCTGCCCGGCGCGCGGCCACAGCGGCAACACCGCGATGCTGCCGCAGCCGGCGCCGCGCAGCGCTGCCAACGCCTCGCTCAGCCGCGCCGCTGGCAAGATGAGACTGACGCTGCCGCGCCGGCGCACTGGGGCGACCAGTGCCGCCGCCCAGTCGGCCAGCCGGGCGCTGCCCTCATGCGCGGCATCGCGCCGCAGGCCGATGGGTGATGCGGTTCCGCCGGGCCAATAAGGCGGGTTGGCGAAGGCGTGGTCCACCGGCGGGGCCGGCTGCCGCATGTCGCCCTGCAAGATCGCCGCGTGGAGCCCGGCGCGGGTGGCGTTGCCCTGGGCCAGCGCGACCAGCACCGGATCCAGCTCCACGCCATGCAGCGCGAGCCCGGGCACCCGCGCCGCCAGGCACAACAGGCCCACGCCCGTGCCGCAACCCAGCTCCAGCACCGCGTCGCCGACACGGGCGGGCACCGCGGCGGCCAGCAGCACGGCGTCTATGGCGGCGCGCAACCCAGCCACCGGCTGCTCCAGCAGAACCCGCCCGCCCAGCAGCCCGTCGAATGTGGTGGCTGTCACAATTCCTCACGCCGCTGCGGTGCGCCGGTAACAGCGCCGGGTCCTTGTGACGTAGTCAATTTTTGAAAGGAAACGCCGATGTTCCGTCCCCTCGCCATTCTGCTCACCGCCAGCCTGCCCGTCCTGGCGCAGCCCGCCGACGCCCCACGCGGCCGGCCCGACCCCACCCGCATGTTCAACGAGTTCGACGCCAACCGCGACGGCCGGGTGACCTGGGACGAGGGATGGGCTGTGGTGCAGGTCCGCTTCGCCGCCGCCGACGCCAACCGCGACGGCGCACTGACGACGGAGGAATTCACCCAGCTGCGTCCGCGCCGGGAGGCGCCTGCGGGTGAGCGCGCCGAACGCATGCAGCGTTTCGCCCAAGGCCGCTTCCGTGCCGCCGACGCAAACCGCGACGGAAAGGTGACCCTGGACGAGTTGCGGCCGATGGCGGAGGGCATGTTTCGCATGATGGACGCGAATGGCGATAATGCGGTGACGCCCGATGAGGTGCCGCGCCGCGGTCGCCAGCGCCCGCCAGGCTGAAAGCGCGCCAGCCGCGCCTAACCCTTTTTGCGGGCGAGGAAGGTGGCAAACACCGCTTGCGCCTCGGGCGTGCGGAGCTGGCGGCTGAAGGCCTCGCGCTCGTCCGCCATGACGCGCTCCCCCCCGGCCTGACCCGGGGCACGCCGGAGGCGCTTAGTCTCGGCCAGCGCAGCCGCCGGCAGGGCGGCGAGCTGTGCCGCAATGGCGGCCGCCTCCGCCTCGACCTGGTCGTCCTCGACGGCGCGGAGTGCGAGGCCGGCACGGGCGGCATCCTCACCCGAGAAGGCCTCGCCGCTCATCAGCCACCAGCTGGCCAGCGCGGTCCCGACGCGGCGGGCCAGCAACAGGCTGGAGCCGCCTTCGGGCACCAGGGCCAGGCGGGCAAAGGGCATCTGCAGCCGGGCCTGACGGGCCACCACCACCGCGTCGCAGTGCAAAAGCAGGGTGGTGCCGATACCGATGGCGACGCCGCGCACCGCGGCGACGACGGGCTTGGGAAAGGCGCGGATCTGCTCAAGGAATTCGAACGCCGCGCCGGGACGGGGCTGCCCATCCTCAACGGTGGCGAAATCGGCCAGGTCGTTGCCGGCGGTGAAGTCGCTGCCGCCCGCCAGCACCACCACGCGGGTCTCGTCATGCGTGGCCGCCGCCGCCAGGCCCTGCGCCAGGCCATCATACATGCCACGCGTCATGGCGTTCTTCTTCTCGGGCCGGTCGAGCCGCAAGGTCAACACGCCGCCCTCGAAGCGCTTTTTCAGATGCTCGGTCATCGGCGTCCTCCCGTTTTAGAACATCCCGGCAAAGGGCAGCACCTGAACCAGGTCGCCCGGGGCGATGTCGCGCTGATCCTCGACCAATTCGCAGAAGGCGTCACTCTGCGTCAGGCTGGTCAGCAGCCCGGCGCCCTCGCGGGCGAATTTATCGGCCCGTAGCTTGCCGCCTTCGCGGACCAGCCGCACCCGCAGATACTCACGACGGCCCGCCTTCTTTCGGTGGGCGAAGCCGGCGATGGCGGGGAAGCGGGGCAGGGGATCTGGTGCCTCGCCGGCCAGCCGCTGGATCAGCGGCCGCGCCAGGTGCAGGAAGCAGACCACGGCGGCCACCGGATTGCCCGGCAGCCCCAGCACCGGCGTGCCGCCGATGACGCCCATCGCCGCCGGCCGCCCGGGCTTGACCGCCAGCCGCCAGAAGACGAGCCGGCCGGCGCCCTCGATGGCGGCGCGGACATGGTCCTCCTCCCCGGCCGAGACGCCGCCCGAGGTCAGCAGCAGATCATGGTGAGCGGCGGCGGCGGTCAATGCGGCGGCGGTCGCGCGCGGTTCGTCCGGCCGGATGCCCAGGTCGGAGCCCATAACCGGCAGGCCGGCCAGTAGCGCCAGTAGGGTAAAGCGGTTGCTGTCGAAGGTCTGCGCGTGCCGCAGCGCGGTGCCCGGTTCGGCGAGCTCATCGCCAGTGGAAAATACGCCGACCCGCAGCAGGGGAGCGCATTGCAGCCGCGCCACACCCAGCGCGGCTGCCAGGCCGATCTCGGCCGGGCCCAGGCGGGTGCCGGCCGGCAGGGCCTGCGCGCCCGCCGCCACATCCTCGCCCGCTGGGCGGCAGTTGGCGCCCTGCTTCAGGCCCTCCGGCAGCAGCAGCGTGCCGTCTGCCAGCGTCGCATCCTCCTGCATCATCACCGTGTCCGCCCCGGCGGGCATTGGCGCGCCGGTGAAGATACGCATCGCGGTGCCGGGGGCGAGCGGCGGGGCGGCCACCCCCGCCGGCGCCCGGCCGGCCAAAGGCAGTCGCGTTTCTCCCGGCCCCAGGCTGCCATGGGCGAAGGCATAGCCATCGACCGCGGCGTTGAAGAATGGCGGCAGTGGCCCGGGCGCCAGCAGCGGCGTGACCAGCACCCGGCCGCGGGTGGCGTTCAGAGGCACCCATTCACGGCCTGGCAACGGCAGCACCCGCGTGGCGATCAGCCCCGCTGCCTCATCGATCCCCAGCAGCTGGCCACCAAAGGCGAAGCAGTCGTCGGAAAGCTGCGCCATCAGACCGGCACCGCCAGGCGCAGCACCAGCTCGGCCACCGCCGGGATGTCGTCGAGTGCGGCGTGGGGCAAGCCTTCCGGCGGGGTGTCGGAGGCCGCGGCGCGAATCCAAGGATCGTCCGGGTGCAGCCATGGCTTGCCATTGGCGACGCGAAACACCTCGATCTTCGGGTGCGCCTCGCGCTTGAAGCCCTCGACGATCACCAGGTCTGCTGGGTTGAGCTGCGCCACGAGAAAAGCCAGTTCCGGCTCTGGCGCGTCGCGCAGCTCGGTCATCAGCGCCCAGCGCCTGGCGCTGGAAACCAGCACCTGGGTCGCGCCTGCCTGCCGGTGCGCGAAGGAGTCCTTACCCGGCACATCCACGTCGAATGCGTGATGCGCATGCTTGATGGTGGCGACCCGCAGCCCTTGGCCCGTCAGATGGGGGATGAGGCGGGTGAGCAGGGTGGTTTTGCCCGCCCCGCTCCACCCCGCCAGGCCGATGATGCGCATGGCCCGCACTCAGCGCGGGCCGCGCGCCAAGTCAATCCTCGCCGGCCAAGCGGCCGGCCGGGTCAATCCGCGCCTGCCACCCGGCCGGCCGGGATGGCGGCCCGTTCACGCGCCAGCTCTTCCTCGGCCCAGATCGAATGGTGCTCGCGCGCCCATTTAACATCGACCTGCCCCGAGGTCATGGCGTCCACTGCGCCCTCCATCCCAATCGAGCCGATGTAGATATGCGCCAATATCCCCGCGATCATCAGCACCGAGAGCAATGAGTGGACCATGTGCGCCCACTGCATCTGGCCAATGTTGGTGCCGAAGAAGGGGAAGATCAGGATGTAGCCGGAGAAGGCCACCAGCCCACCGCCCACAACCGTCATCCAGAACACCATCTTCTGCCCGGCATTGAAGCGCTTTGCTGGCGGATGGCCATGGCCGGTGAAGCCGCCGCCCATCTTCAGCCAGTTGATGTCCAGCCGGTCGGGAATGTTGTCGCGCACCCACAACAGCAGCATGGCGACGAGGCCCAGCGTGAACGGGAAGGCCAGGAAGTTGTGCGAGATCTTGCCCCAGCCGCTCAGCGCGGTGAACGCCTCTGGCCCCACCAGCGGCAACAGCAGGTGGCGACCAAAAGTCAGGTTCAGCCCCGATAGGCCCAGGATGATGAAGGAGGACGAGACCATCCAGTGATTGGCCCGCTCGAAGGCGTTGAAGCGCGTCAGCGTCTGGCCAGACGGCCCGCCCTCGATGCGGATGCGGCCGCGTGTGAGGTAGAATACTGTCAGGATGCCCAGCATGCCCAGCACGGCGATGCCGCCGACCCAGGCGAGGGTGACGTTGTGGAATTGCCGCCAGTCCTGTCCATCGGGCTGGATAAGGCTCGCCGCCTGTCTGTCGGGGATGGATATTCGCCCCTCGATCCGGCCACCATTCAGGGCGCGGAACATTTCCATTTCTTCGGCCGATTGCTGGCCGCGGCTGGTCAGGGGAATGCCGGGGTTTGGAGTAGTGTTGGCGGGGCGCTGAACCGCCGGGTTGCTGGCCTGGCTCGGCACGCCAGGCGTGCCGGTCGGCCGGCCCGGTTCGGTGGTGTTGGGCACCTGGCCGGCCGGCTGCGGCCCGCGCCCGTCACCTACCTCGGGCACCGGCGCCTGCACTTCAGGCGTACCGCCCGCCGGCTCGACCCGCGGCATGGCGGGGGAGGGCGCGACGCTCTGCGCGAAGACCGGTGCGGCGACCAGCGCCGCCAGAAGAAGCTGCCGGATCACGCGCCAACTCCCTCGCGGTACGCGGTGCGCCAGCCCCAGGCGCCCGAGCCGTAGCCACGCTTGGAAACGCGCTCACGATATATCGTGGCGATCATTTCGCCATCGCCGGCCAGCAACGCTTTGGTCGAGCACATCTCGGCGCAGAGCGGCAGCTTGCCCTCCGCCAGGCGGTTCGAGCCGTACTGGGTGTATTCGACCAGCGTGTTGTCGGCCTGCGGGCCGCCGGCGCAGTAGGTGCACTTGTCCATCTTGCCGCGCACGCCGAAGGGACCGGACGCCGGAAACTGCGGAGCGCCAAACGGGCAGGCATAGGAACAGTATCCGCAGCCGATGCAGATGTCTTTGTCGTGCAGAACCACACCTTCGTCGGTGCGGTAGAAGCAGTTGACCGGGCAGACGGCCATGCACGGGGCGTCGGAGCAGTGCATGCACGCCACCGAGATCGACCGTTCGCCCGGCACGCCGTCATTGAGGGTGACCACGCGCCGGCGGTTCACGCCCCAGGGCACCTCGTGCTCGTTCTTGCACGCCGTGACGCAGCCGTTGCATTCGATGCAGCGCTCCGAGTCGCAGATGAATTTCATTCTTGCCATGTTTCACCTCTATTC
>JACMRO010000195.1 GCA_014376425.1 Rubritepida sp. | reverse complement strand
GGACTCGTCAGTGCCATCGGCCAGCGTAAGGTCGATCGGGGCCTGATCCACCCGTGCCACCAGGCCGTCGAGCTGTGCCCGGCAGTTTGCCTCGGCTTGCGCGAAAGCCAACCGCCCCCCCAGCGTGCAGTGCCGCGTCACCCAGATCACACTGCCTGCGACCAGTAGCGCTCGGAGCGTCGTGGCAAGCCGCGAGCCGATCATGGGACGGGTGTGGCGATCGCGACACCAGCGCAGCATGATTCCAGGCCAACCCTTTATGGTTCAGAAGGTTTCCTTTTCAGGGAATGTCAGCTGGTTGGAAACTTTTGGCCCGTTCTGCGTTTCCTCTTCATGTCCAGTCCCGAACCCTTTCCCTTTCCCTCCAAGTCGCCACCCGAAACCCCGCCGCCCTCGGGCCCCGCAGAGGCGCCGCCCGCACCCGATCGGGAACCATCGCCGATCCCGCCGCCGATGCAGGATCCAGCCCTCGAACCGACCCCAGTCGAACTTCCGCCCATGCCCGACGACACAGGCCTGCCCGGCCCCACACCCATGGAGGTGTGACGCCAACCGTTGTGAATTGACAACGAAAATGCGGGGCGGCGGTAACTACCCGGTTTCCGCTGCGTACGTCGTCCGTGTCCTTGGGGAAATCAGGCCGCCATTTCAGCGGCATGCTCAATCTCTTGCATTACCTTCGACCTACGGAGTCTCGTTCGGTGCGCGGCCGATGCCGGGGATCTGGTGCGGGATGTGCTGGCGCGTGGGCCGCGGATAATTCTCACCCCCGATACCACCACGTGGGGCGGGATGCTCACCATCATGCGCAATCGCTTCTGTAATCGCTACGCCACCCGAGCCTTCCTACTCGCGTCGTTGGAGGACGTGCCCGTGGCGCTGCTGGCCCTGGCGTGACCGCAGCAGGGGGGCCACGCCCAAAGCGCCCCCGGGACGCGTTGCGACGGCTCAACCCCGCACTTCAAAAAGCGCTGCTGCTCAACGTCGTCGTGGGAGCGGACTAAGCCGAGATCAGCCCAGTGTAGGGCTGCCCGGTGGGTAAGGTGAGGAGCCAAGCTTCGCGCGCGGCGGGCCCTGCTGAGCGGCTACGGGCAGCGCGCCGCCTGACGTCAGGCGACCTTTTCAGGGCTTCGCATCCTCGGCGTCGGAGCCAGTCCGCGGCTTTCGCTTTTCGGTCTCGGGCAAACCCTCTTCAAGAACTGCCTCGGTTATGGCGCGGTCATCCTTGGGCCGCCCCTTCTTCTCGTCGCCATCCGGCTTGCCGTCGGGTTGGTCGCTCATCGGACCAGCAGCCACCAGGCAAGGAACATGCACAGGATGGCACCGCCCAGGGAGTAGGCCAGGACGTAACGCATGCGCCCCGTGCTCTCGCCCTGACGGGCGCGCGTGGCGTCGTCGTTGTCCTGCGGGTTCATGGTGTGCGGTCTCCGGCTATCATGCATGCTTAACGCGACAGGCCGTGTCCGGCTGCACAACCGGGGCGCTTTCCTGCCTGGCATTGGAACCAGCCCGCCGCTGCCTCGTTACTGACCCGCGATGCAGAACCGGATCCGTAATGCCAGAGCCTGATGAAAAGCCCGAACCGCCCACGCAGGAGCGACCCAACATCGGCGGCAAGGACAGCGGCGCGCGAATCCGCGACAAGGCCGAGGAACGCCCCACCAAGCCCCTGGCCCCGGAGGCGAAGGGCGGTGCCGGCGGCGGCCGGAAATGGCCAGGCGACAGTTGATGCGCGAAGCGACTGGCGGGCGTACCGCCCCAGCCCTGGCCCACCGCTCCCCCGGCATGGCAGGGCCTTCGGCACCATGAGCGAACAGCTTGTGGTCGCCATCCCGGCCCGCAATGAAGCCGAGTGCCTGCCGCTATGCCTGGAGGCACTGGCCGCGCAGCGCGACGCGCCGCCATTCAGGGTGGTGGTCTTCGCCAACAACTGTGACGACAGCACCGTGCCCGAAGCGCGCGCAATGGCCGGCCGGCTGCCCTACCCCCTGCTGGTGCTCGACATCGCGCTGCCCGAGCCGCAGCGCACCGCCGGCCACGCCAGGCGCGGCGCCATGGATCTGGCGGCGGAGCATGCCGGGGGCGGCATTCTGCTCAGCACCGACGCCGATGCACGGCCGCGGTCCGACTGGCTGGCCAACGTCACGCGGCATGTGGGCGCCGGGGCCGATGCGGTCGCCGGCCGCGCCATCATGATCGGCGCCGAGGCGGAGACCCTGTCGGGCCCGCTGCGTGCCAGGCTGCGGCGTGAGGCATGGCTGGCCCGACTGATGGACCGCATCGCGGCGGCGATCGACGAGGTGCCCTGGGACCCATGGCCCCGCCATTGCGGTCATTGGGGGGCAAACTTCGCCGTCCGGGCCCAGACCTACCGGGCCTGCGGCGGCGTGCCGCAGGTGCCGCTGGCGGAGGATCGGGCGTTTTTCGCACTCCTGGAATCGCATGACGCCCGCATCCGCCACGCGGAGGATTGCATCGTGGAGGTGTCGGCCCGGGTCCAGGGCCGCGCGCCGGGGGGCATGGCGGATGTGCTGGCGCGACGCATGGCGGGCGAGGACCCGCTTTGCGACGCGGCGCTGGAACCGCTGGGGCACGCGCTGCGCCGCTACCGGCTGCGCCGCGCACTGCGGGCCGGCGGCGATTTCGCGAACCCCCGTAATGCGCTGCGACTGGGGCTGGGCGAGGCGGCGCTGCATGATGCGGTTACGGGCGCCAGCGCTGGCGAAGGCTGGGCTCGGCTGCTGCGCGAGGCCCCCGCCCTGCGAGAGGTGCGCCTGCCGCATGACCGGCTGGAGCGGCAGATCGCTGCCGCTCTGGCGGTGTTGCGTCGGCTGTGCCCCGGCGAACCGCCCCCCGAGCCAGCAGCGGAGGAGACGCTGGTGTAACGGGGCGGCCGCCCCTAAGCTCGCACGAAAGTAAGGGAGCAGTTGCCATGAACGCGATCGACGTCAAAGCCGCCCGGGCCGCCCAGGTGGCGGCCACGGTGGACAGCATCCGCGCCATCGAAAGCGAGGGAGTCACGCCGGGCAACCTCGTCCGCATCCGCGACACGCTGATGACCCTGGCGGCGAACGAGGCAGTGTTCCCCAGCGCCGAATTCCCGCCTCCGGCCAATGGCGAAAAGGGTGCCAACCGCTACCTGTTGCAGGAGGACGCCGGCGGACGCTTTGCGCTGTATCTAAACGCGTTGAACCCCGGCAACGAGACCAAGCCGCACGACCACACCACCTGGGCGGTCGTGGTCGCTGTGGATGGGCAGGAGCTGAACCGGGTCTATCGCCGCCTGGACGACGGCAGCGACCCCGACCGGTGCGAAGTGCTGGAGGATCATCAGGTGATGGTCGAGCCGGGACGCGGCATCTGCCTGATGCCCGACGCCATCCATTCCATCCACACCACCGGCGACCGGCCAACCCGGCACCTGCACATGTACGGCTTGGCGCTGGACCGGCTGGATGATCGCCGCGCCTACTCGCTGGATGGCGAGGTGATTCCCTACAACAAGAACTTCATGAAGCCTTCGGCGGCGCCGGCGGCGTGATCGAGCCTGCCACGCTCAAGGCCTGGATCGGTGATGGCCGGGAGCTGGCCATTCTCGACGCGCGGGAGGATGGCGAATTCGGCCAGGGCCACCTGTTCTGGGCGGTGCCCTGCCCGCTCAGCCGCGCTGAGCTGCGCGCGCCGGTGCTGCTGCCCAACAAGGCCACGCGTGTGGTGTGCGTCGATGGCGGCGGCAGCCACGCCGCGCGGCTGGCGGCGGTGCTGCGGGGCCTGGGCCACACCGATGTGCACGTGCTGACCGGCGGAACGCCCGCCTGGGCTGCGGCCGGCTACGTCGTCTTCACCGGCGTCAACGTGCCATCCAAGGCGTTCGGCGAATGGGCGGAACACCATTACGGCACGGAAAGCCTGGACCCGGTGGAATTGCAGGCGCTGATGGCCAGCGGCCAGCCGATGGTGGTGCTGGACAGCCGGCCGATGGACGAATTCCATCGCATGACCATCCCCGGCGCCATCAACGTGCCGGGCGGCGAGCTGGTCTACCGCATCGGCGACATCGCGCCCGACCCCGGCACCACCATCGTCATCAATTGCGCGGGCCGCACCCGCAGCATCATGGGCGCCGAAAGCCTGCGCCGCGCCGGCGTGCCCAACCGCATCGTGGCGCTGCGCAACGGCACCATGGGGTGGGAGCTGGCCGGGTTGACCTGCGAGCGCGGCCAGACCCGCAGCTATGCGCCGGGGATTCCGGCATCGGCGGCGCTGGCGTTCAGCCGCGCCGACGGCTTCGCGCGGCAGACCGGGGTGCGCTTTGGCCCGATCGAGCCTGCGGCTGACCGCACCACCTACTGCCTCGACGTCCGTTCGGCCGAGGAGTTCGCCGCCGGCCACCTGCCGGGCTTCCGCCACGCGCCAGGCGGCCAGCTCATCCAGGCGACCGACCAGTGGGTGGCGGTGCGGCATGCGCGCATCGTGCTCAGCGATCTGGGCGGTCAGGAAGGGGGAGGTGGCGCCCGGGCGCGCATGGCCGCCGCCTGGCTGCGGTTGCTGGGCGGCTGGGAGGTGCATGTGCTGGACGGCCCGCCGGCCACCGCGCTTGTGACCGACGCGCCAGCCGCGGCGCCCCGCACGCGCACCGTCAGCGTGGCCCGCCTCGCGGCCACCCCCGCCGCCCTGGTCATCGACCTGGCGCGCAGCGTGGACTTTCGCGCTGGCCATATCCCCGGTGCCGTCTGGGGCGTGCGCGGTCGTATGACGCCCCCGCCGCCCACACCGCTGCTGGTCGTCACCGCGCCCGATCCGGCGTTGGCGCAGCTGGCGGCGAAAGAACTCGGCGCGCATGTGCTGGAAGGCGGTACCGCCGCCTGGGCCGCCGCTGGCCTGCCCATGATGCGCGACCGCGCCATCCCCGCCGATGCGGATTGCGTCGACTTCCACCTGCGCCCCTACGACCGCAACAGCGGCGTTGAAGACGCGATGCGCGCCTACCTCTCCTGGGAGATCGACCTGGTGCATGAAGTCGCGCGCGACGGGGATGCGCATTTCGGCCGTCACTGACCTGTGGCGGCGGCTGGGCGGGTCGCTGCTGGATGCCGCGCTGCCGCCGCACTGCCTGACCTGCGAGGCCGCTGTCTCCGCCCATGGCACCTTCTGCGTCGACTGTTTCCGCGGCCTCACCTTCATCACCGCGCCGCTCTGCGATGGCTGCGGCCTGCCCATGCCCTATGCCGGCCGGAGCCGCTGCGAGGCTTGCGAGGCCAACCCGCGACACTTCGCAGCCGCCCGCGCCGCCTGGCTGTACGACGACGCCTGCCGCCGCCTGATCCTGCCATTCAAGCACGGCGACCGCGGCGCGCTCGCCGGCCCGATCGCGCAGCAGATGGCGCGGGCCGGCGCCGGCCTGCTGGCGCGGGCGGAGTTGCTGCTGCCGGTGCCGCTGCACCCCAGCCGGCTGCGGGCCAGGCGCTACAACCAGGCGGCGCTGCTGGCGCGGCTGCTGGCGCGCGCCGCTGGCCGGCCTTGGCTGCCCGATACCTTGCGCCGGGTGCGCGCCACACCGGCCCTGGGCGAGCTCAGCGCGGCGGAGCGGCGCGCCGCGGTGGCAAACGCCTTCGCGCTCGCGCCACGCCACGCCGGGCGCATCGCCGGCCGGCGGGTGCTGCTGATCGATGATGTGCTGACCTCGGGCGCTACCGCCGATGCCTGCGCGGTGGTCCTGCTCGCCGCTGGTGCCACGGGGGTGGACGTGCTGGCCGCGGCCCGGGTGCCGGCGCCACGCAATGCACTGACGTTTTCGTGATTGCGCGATTCAGAAATAGTCAACCGGCGGTGATCATTCTGTCGTCATGTCCAGCACCCGCTTCCACCTCGACCCCGACCGCATCTTTCCCGACCACGCCTATGCGCCAGGCTACGAGCCCACGCGCATCGTTCAGGATGAGCCGCCGGCCCCCATATTACCAACCGGGGACCTGATGGGCTTCGTTGCTGCCGGCGGGCTGGTGACCGGGGCACTAGCCCTGGCGTCCTTGGCGATGCTCTGGTTTTGATGCTTGACGGGGCGGCAATGCCGCTCCAACTGCCGGCCATGCCCAAGACCGAGATCTACACCCAGCCCTTCTGTCCCTATTGCGATCGCGCGAAGGCACTGCTGACCCGCAAGGGCGTGCCGTTCACCGAGCATGACGCGCCGCAGGGCAGCGAGGCACGGCGCACCGCGATGCAGCGCTCCGGCGGCCGCAGCTCAGTGCCGCAGATCTTCATTGGTGAGCAGCATGTCGGTGGCTGCGACGACCTGATGGCGCTCGATCGCGCCGGAAAGCTGAGCGCGTTGCTCGCAGCCTGAAGCCAGTTGCGCCGTAGCCCCGATTGCTCCGGCGCCTACGCTTTTAAGCAGCATCCCAAGGCGGCGCAGGGCTGCGCGGGCTTCCGGCTCGCGGCCGGTCAGGCGCGGCTGAAATGCGGCGCGCGTGGCGGCGTCAGCCAGCCACTGGTTGAGCCGGGGCCTGGAAGGGCTCCGAGTTACTGGTCGGGCCAGCAAGGTGCGGCGGCGCTCTGGCATCACGACGTCTCGCATCGGTCCAGCAGCCATGTCCTTGGCACATCGCTGTGTTCAGACAGGCAGGTCGACCCAGGACAGATGCCCACCCTTGCCTGACCCGGTGTCGAGGAAAACCACCTCGCCGCCCTGCCGCCCACGGCGGCGCAGCGGGCGGCCATCCAGGCTGCGCACGTCATGGCCCACCCAGACCGTCAGGCCCTCCGGCACGCTTTCCACCCAGTGCAGCAGCCGTTCGGGGTAGCCATCATTCTGCAACCCGGCCACGACCTGGCCATACAAGGCGCGGGTGACCGGCGGTTCGGCCTTGCGCGCTCCCGCATCGTCTGGCGGCGGCACGTGCAGCATGGCGGGATGAAAAGCGGCGTGGACGAACAGGTCCTGGCCACGCAGCAGCCAGGCCGGGGCGCGGGCCACCTCGGTGATCATCCGCGCCTTCAACGCCGCACCGTCAGCCGCCTCGGCCAGCTGCCGCAGGGTCAGGTCCAGCCCTTGGGTCTGGCCACGCAGCCGGGTGCCGGTCAGCGCCCGGCGCAGCTTGTGCTCGTGATTGCCCAGGATGAACAAACCGGCGCCCCGGTCCATGAGCCCGAAGATACGGCGCAGTACGCCCGGGGCATCCGGCCCGCCATCGGTCAGGTCGCCCAACTGAATCAGGAACAGTCCGGCCGCCTCGGCACCGGCGGCCGCGGGCTCGAAGGCACGCCCCTCGCCATGCACAACGCCGACCACCCGCAGCCCGGGCGAGCCGCGTTCGGGCAGGCGCAGCGGGTCGGAGT
>JACMRO010000194.1 GCA_014376425.1 Rubritepida sp. | reverse complement strand
GCGGCGAGCCCACGGCGCGGCGCGACATCGTGGAAATCACCCACGCCGCGCATGAAGCCGGGCTCTACACCAACCTCATCACCGCCGGCGTACTGCTGGACGAGACACTGCTGGAGCGGCTGCGCGCCGCCGGGCTCGACCACGTGCAGCTCTCGGTGCAGGACGCGGAGGAGGCGGGGGCCGAGCGGATCGGCGGCATGAAGGGCGCCCATGCGCGCAAGGCCGTCGCCGCCCGGCTGGTCCGCGAGGCCGGCCTGCCGCTGACGCTGAACGCCGTCGTGCACCGGCAGAATCTGCACAACCTTCCCGCGCTGATCGACCTGGCGCTGCAATGGGACGCCGCGCGGATCGAGGTCGCGCATGTGCAGTATTATGGCTGGGCGCTGGCCAACCGCGCCATGCTGCTGCCCTCGCGCGAACAGCTCGATGCGGCGACCGCGATCGTGAAGGCGGCCCGCATCGCGCAGCTGGGCCGGCTGGTCATCGACTACGTCGTGCCTGATTACCACGCCAGCCGGCCCAAGCCCTGCATGGGCGGCTGGGGTCAGCGTTTCCTGGCAATCTCGCCCGCCGGTGAGGTGCTGCCCTGCCATGCCGCGCAATCCATCACCGGCATGGTCTTCGCCAATGTGCGTGACACGCCGCTGGCCGAAGCCTGGGCGACGTCACCGGCGTTCCAGGCCTTCCGCGGCACCGACTGGATGCCCGCCCCCTGCCAGGGCTGCGCCCATGCCGAGCGCGACTGGGGTGGCTGTCGCTGCCAGGCCTTCGCGCTGACCGGTGACGCGGCAGCGACCGACCCGGCCTGCGCGCTGTCGCCACACCACCACTTGCTGGCCGAAGCGGTGGCAGGGGCGGCTTCGGATGGCACCTTCCAGTACCGCGCATTCTCCGCTCCCTGACTTTTGCGTGCGTTTTTCGGCCGCACCTTGCCAGCCCACGCGGCGCATCCTTCAATGCATCGCCGGTCCATCAAGATCGGGGAGGGAACAGCAATGAAATCACGGATTAGAGGCGTTATCGCGGCCGGGCTGATCTTCGCCCCCGGCCTTACCCTGGCGCAGACCGCGGCGCCGGCCCCCGCCGCAGCGCCTGCCGCCGCACCCGCCGCCGCCCCTGCTGCCCCACCTGCCGGGCAGCAGGGCCGCCCGCCCGAAATGTCGGGCTCGACCCTGGCGCCGCACGCGCCACGGCTGCCCGCCACCGCCGCCGCCACAATCCCCACCGCGTCGCTGCGCGTGCCCGAGGGCTTCCGGGTCGAGCTGTGGGCGTCGGGTATGCCGGGCGTGCGCGCGATGGCGCTGGGGCCGAACGGCACCGTCTTTGCCGGCACCCGGGTCATCGGCCGGGTCTATGCAGTGCGCGACCAGGGCGGCCAGCGCACGGTCAGCACGCTAATGCAGGGGCTGGACCAGCCCTCGGGCGTTGCGGTGCGCGATGGCGCGCTTTACGTCGCCGCCATGCACCGCGTGCTGCGGGTTGATAACATCGAGGCCAACCTGGCCAACCCGCAACCGGTCGACCTCACCGCAGCCTTCGCCCAGGCGACGGACGCGCACCACGGCTGGAAGCACATCGAATTCGGGCCGGACGGGCGCCTGTACATAAACCGCGGCGTCCCCTGCAATATTTGCGACACCGATGGCGAGCGCTTCGCCCTGATCGAAAGCTGGCGCCCGGATGGCACCGACCGGCGGATGGAAGCGCGCGGCGTGCGCAACTCCGTGGGCTTCGGCTTCCACCCGCGCACCGGGCAGCTGTGGTTCAGCAACCATGGCCGCGACTGGGCGGGCAACGACAACCCCTCCGACACGCTGCACGTCGCGGCGCGGCGTGGCGAGCATCATGGCTACCCCTGGTGCGCCGGCGGCTTCCAGGACCCGGCGGTGAATGGCCGGCTATGCAGCGAATTCCCGCCGCCAGCGCTGGTCCTGGGGCCGCATGTCGCACCCGTGGGCACGCATTTCTACACCGGCACGGCATTCCCCGAGCAGTATCGCGGCGCCATGTTCATCCCGCTGGCGGGGTCGTGGAATCGCGAGCAGCTCTCCGGCTTCGAGGTCATCACGGTGCGTGAGGGCGAGGGCGGGCGGCTGATCCGCGAACCCTTCCTGACCGGCTTCCGCGACGACGCCGCGCGCAGCTTCAGCGGCCGCCCCTCGGGCGCGCTGACCCTGCCCGATGGCTCGTTGCTGATCTCCGACCAGCAGAACGGTGCCATCTACCGCATCACCTATACGCGGTGATGCGACGTGCCCTGGCGGCGGCCGCACTGGCCGCCGCCCTCTCGCTGCCGGCCGCCGCGCAGAATGCCGGCCGTGGACGGGCCGTGGCCGAGGAGCGCAACTGCGCCCAATGCCACGGCCCGGGCGGCGTGTCCGAAATGCCGATCATCCCCTCGCTGGCCGGCCAGCCGGCCGAGTTCCTGACATTGCAGCTGATCCTGTTCCGCGAATCCATCCGCCGGGTACCGGTGATGACCGCGCCGGCGCAGGGCCTGACCGATGAGCAGGTCGAGGATCTGGCCGCCTGGTTCGCATCCCAGCCCAGCACCCGCCGCGCCGATCGCGGGCCGGCGGACGCTGCCCTGCTGGCGCGCGGCGCGCAGCTTTCCGCGGCGCGCAATTGCAATGCCTGCCACACCGCCACCTATGCCGGCCGCGCCAACATCCCGCGCATCAACCACCAACGCGAGGATTTCCTCGAGCACACGCTGGTGGAATATCGCGATGGCGGCCGCGTCGGCACCGATACCAACATGAACGGCCTCTTATACGGCCTCACCGATGCCGATATCCGCGCATTGGCGCACTTCCTGGCGCATCAGGAATAGGAAACCTCCACCCATGGAACGCAGAACCATCTTCGCCGGCGCCGCTATGCTGGCTGCAGCCGCGACTGCTCAGGCGCAGCCCGCACCCAAGACCTTCGTGCTGGTACACGGCGCCTGGGGCGGCGGCTGGATCTGGAAGTTCACCGCCGACGGCCTGCGCGCCAAGGGGCACCGGGTAATCACCCCCACCCAGACCGGCCTGGGCGAGCGCCGCCACCTGCTGGCCCGCACCATCACTATCGACACCTTCGTGGACGACATCGCCGGCGTGCTGGAGGCGGAGGAGCTGCGCGACGTCATCCTGGTCGGCCACTCCTTCGGCGGCTTCGCGGTCACCGGCGTGGCAGACCGCATGCCCGAACGCATCCGTCACCTGGTCTACCTGGATGCGCTGCTGCCCGAGAATGGCGAGACCGCCTTCAGCGTGCTGCCGCCCGGCATCGAGGCGGCGCGGCGGCAGACGGTGAACGAACAGGGCGGCGGCGTGGCCCTGCCGGTACCGCCGCTGGCCGCCTTCCCGTTGCCTGATGACGTGCGCGCCTGGTTCGGCCGCCGCCTGACGCCGCACCCTTTCGGCACCTACGACACGCCGCTGCGGCTGCGGGCACCGCCCGGCGCGGGCCGGCCCGTCACCTATGTGTCCTACACCAACCCGGCGCTGGCCTCGATCGAGCCCAGCCGGGTGCGGGCGCGCGGCAAGCAGGGGCCGAATTGGCGCTTCATGGAGATGGATGTGCCGCATGACGCGCAGGCGGCGGTGCCCGAGCGGATCATCGCGCTGTTGGACGGCATTTAGCGGCCGAACGTGCCAGCCTGGCTCAGGCTGGCACGTTCACCGCGAAGGGCGCCGCCAGCGACGGGAGGGCGCAGGGCTCTGCTCCCCTCCCCGGGGGTTCCGACCGAGATGCTGGCGATGACGCCCGCACCCATGGTGTTGCCACCTTCGCGGATCGCAAACCGATGCCCCTCGCCCATCGCGATCGGCGCGATCGGCGTCACGTCCATACTCGCACGGTCACCGGGCATCACCATCCCCACCGGTAGCGTGACCACGCCGGTTACGGCCGTCGTGCGAAAGTAAAACTGCGGCCGGATTGGTGAAGAATGGCGTGTGGCGACCACCCTCCTCCTTCGTCAGCACATAGGCCTCGGCCTTGAGCTTGGCGTGCCGCTTGATCGAGTTCAGCGCCGCCAGAACCTGGCCACGCTCGACGCCCTCGCGATTCGTTCCGCGCAGCAGCGCGCCGATGTTATCGCCCGCCTGACCACTATCCAGCAGCTTGCGGAGCATCTCGACGCCGGCGACCGTCGTCTTCACGGTGTCCGTAAGGGTTCTGCTGGGATTTTGCCTTGGCCATCTGCCCGGGCCGCGCTTGAAAAGTGTTGCAGAGAGCCGGTCGGAAAAGCGGGTGACGGGAATCGAACCCGCACCACCAGCTTGGAAGGCTGGGGCTCTACCGTTGAGCTACACCCGCGAGCGACCGGTGGAAATCACAAAGGCCACACCAACGTCACGCAAGAAACCTGCCGCCGGGCCACAATCCGGCCGAGGAAATGGAGGGGGCTGGATTCGAACCAGCGTAGGCGTGAGCCAGCGGATTTACAGTCCGCCCCCTTTAGCCACTCGGGCACCCCTCCGCGGCAGCCGGGCACGCCCGGGCAGCAGGTGCGCCGGGTTATGGCGCAATCGCGGCTTGTGTCAACGCAGGTCCGTCACAACAGCGCGCTGGCCAGCACGGCGGCGCCAGCAGCAATGCCCAATGTGCGCAGCAGCCCCATCCGCCACCAGAAGATGCAGGCCGCCGCCAGCAGCGACAGCGCCAGCGCCAGGGGTTGGACGCTCGCCAGCACCGGCACCTCGAAGCCCAGCGGGCCAGGCGCCAACCGGGCGAACACCACCCGCAGCGCGAACCACAGCGCCAGGTTGGCGATGACGCCCACCACCGCCGCCGTCACCGCCGCCAGCGCGCCCTTCAGCCGCGGTGAATCATGCAGCCGCTCAACATGGGGCGCGCCCAGGAAGATCCATGCGAAGCATGGCAGGAAGGTGACCCACAAGGTCAGCGCACTGGCGGCAATGCCGCCCCACACGCCGTCCTGCCGAAAGCCGGCGAGGAAGCCCACAAACTGCAGCACGAGAATGAGCGGGCCCGGAGTGGTCTCGGCCAGGCCCAGCCCCACCAGCATTTCGGGGGCGGAAAGCCAGCGGTAATGCTCCACCGCCTCCTGCGCCACGTAGGCCAGCACCGCATAGGCGCCGCCGAAGGTGACGACCGACATCTTGGAGAAGAACCAGGCGACGTCGAAATATACCCCGCCGACCGGGACCAGCAGCGCCACCGGCCAGACCCACAGGGCGATCGCCACCAGCCCGGCGCGGCGGGCGGCGGTGGTGAGGCTGGCGATATGGCCCGGATTTGCCGCCAGATGCTGGTCCAGCAGGCTATCGACCACGGCACCGGCGCGGCCATGCGCCCCGGCGGTAAAACGCTCAGGCAGCGCCAGTCCCAGCAGCGCTGCCGCCAGCACCACCACCGGGAAGGGCAGGCCGAACGCCGCCAGGGCCAGAAACGCCGCGGCCGCCGTGGCCCAGGCCACCGGGCCGTGCAGCGCGCGCTTCGCCACCCGCAGCAGTGCTTCGACCACCAGCACAAGCACGGCGCATTTCAGCCCGAGGAAGACAGCCGCTACGATCGGCACATCGCCCAGCAGCGCGTAGATCAGGCTCAGGATCAGCATCACCAGCGCGCCCGGCAGCACAAACAGCAGCCCGGCCGCCACGCCGCCCCGCACGCCATGCATCAGCCAGCCCAGATAGGTGGCCAGCTGCATCGCCTCGGGCCCCGGCAGCAGGGTGCAAAAGTTCAATGCGTGCAGGAAGCGGCTGTCACTGACCCAACGTCGCTCGTCCACCACCTCGCGGTGCATCAGGGCGATCTGCCCGGCCGGGCCGCCAAAGCTGAGGCAGCCGATGCGTGCCCAGACGCGCAGCGCCTGGTTGAAGGTGGGGAATGTGGCGGTCATCGCAGCACCTCGGTTATGGCATCGATGGCCAGCGTCATGATCGACTCCGGGGCGCCCGGCGGCAACCGTAATTGCCTCAAGCTGACCAGCCAAGGTTCGAGGGGGCCGCGGCGACCGGCAAGAAGCCTCGACCGGCGACGGGGCCATCGGATTTATGGTGCGTTTGTCCCGGTGGGCGGAGCCGGCATGCCGGTCCTGCCAGGGTGTTGCTATGGGGAAGACCTTACCCACATCATAAAGTATGCAAAACAATGCCTTGGTCCCGCCCGCATGGCGCTAACTCCGTGGGCCTGTGCCCATTGCGGCTTCTGGCAGAGGCACTTCGCCCCCACTTCCTGCCCTGTCTGCGAGGATACGCGCAACGATCTGCCGGCTGACGGATGGCACTTCCTGCGTGAGGCGGAAGTCGCCGCCGGCCTCACCGGCAGCTGGCGCGACGTCTCCAGCGGAATGGTCGCTTTCACCACCAGCCCCCCATTGGGGCTGAACGGCACCGGCTGGCTGCTGCTGCACCCGGATGGCAACATCGCCTTCGAAGCAGCGCCTTATTACACCCCGCCCATGCTGGAGGAGATCCGCCGCCTCGGCGGCATCCGCTTCCTGGCTGCCTCGCACTGCCACGGCTATGGCGCCCTCTGGCAATTGCAGGACGTGTTCGAGCCGGAGGTCGTGGCCATCCAGAAGGACGATCTTCGGATGACCAAGGCCTTCCGCGTCACCTGGCCCTATGATGACGTGCTGGAATTGCGGCCTGGGCAGACGCTTCATCACCTTGGCGGGCATTACGAGGGCCAGGCCGCGCTGCATGATGCGGATCGGCGCATCCTCTTCTGCGGCGATGCGTTCAAGGTCGATCAGGACGCACAGGGCAACAACCTGGCGGTGTCCAGCCACAAGGCATTCCACAAGGATATTCCGTTGTCCCCCGATGAAGTGCGCCACTACCGCGAGGTGATCGCGCCACTCGCCTTCGACACCATCTGCACCCCCTTCGAGCACGCTTCGGGCATCGACACCGCCATGGCCCTGGCGCTGCTGGACGATCAGCTGGCCCGCCGCCCCGCCGTCCGCCGCGTGCCGATCGGCCAGTTGCGGACCATGGCGGGTGAGCGGCCGTGATGCTCGAGACGGTGGCCGCGGCCTTCCGCGACAGCCTGGCGGGTGAAGGCGAAATCACCCTGTTCCGCATCGACGGCATGGACCGCACCGGCGTACCCGTGGTGCAGGCCAACCTCATCGCCGCCGGCAAGCCCGCGACCACAGGCTACGGCTATGGCTTCAGCGCGATCCAGGCGGAGGTGGGCGCACTGGGCGAGCTGTGCGAGGAGGTTCACGTCGAGCGCCGGGTGCGCGACACCTCCCCGGTCACCGGCAGCTATGCCGCCCTGTCGAAGCAACGCACGGTCACCGACCCGCTGACGCTTTGCCTGCCTGCCGGCAGCCACTACACGCCCGAGCTGGTGATGCCCTGGATTGAGGCGCGGCGCTGGCCGGATGGCGCGGCCACCCTGGTGCCGCTGGAATGGATCGCCGCCTACCCATACCAGATGGTGCATGGCCCGGCGCAGCTGATCACGCCAATCACCAGCGGACTGGGCGCCGGGTTGGACCTGGAGCATGCCATCGCGCACGGCATCATGGAGGCGTTGCAGCGCGACGGGAACGTCACCGG
>JACMRO010000193.1 GCA_014376425.1 Rubritepida sp. | reverse complement strand
GGTGCAGGGGGCAGAGCCCCTTGCAGGCCACGCTCACAACCCACCCCACCCCGCTACCGGAAGGTAGGCACAGCATTGTCATCCGGCAGGTCCGGCAACGGTACGTCGATGCGCACCGTGCTGGGGTCCACGCCCGTCCCCTGGTCCAGCCAGTAAGTCACGCTTTCGGGCCACATGATCACGATGCCGACCAGGATAATCTGCAGGCACAGCCAGGGAATGGCGCCCAGGTAAATGTCCTTGGTCAGCACCTCCTTGGGTGCGATGCCGCGCAGGTAGAACAGCGCGAAGCCGAAGGGTGGATGCATGAAGCTGGTTTGCAGGTTGATGCACAGCAGCACCCCGAACCAGACCAGGTTGATGTCCAGCTTCGCCGCCACCGGCGCCAGCAACGGCACCACGATGAAGGCGATCTCGAAAAAGTCCAGGAAGAAAGCCAGGAAGAAGACGAAGATGTTGACGAAGACCAGGAAGCCGGTCTGGCCGCCGGGCAGGTGGCTGAGCAGGTGCTCGATCCAGTGGGTACCGTCGACGCCCTGGAACACCAGCGAGAAGACGGTGGCGCCGATCAGGATGAAGATGACCATCGAGGTGATGCGCATGGTGTTGCCCATCGCCTCGCGCAGCAGCTTCCAGCTGTAGGTGCCCTGCGCCACCGCCAATCCGATGGCGCCTATCGCACCCATCGCACCCGCCTCGGTCGGCGTCGCCAGGCCCATGAAGATGGTGCCGAGCACGAGGAAGATCAGCACGATCGAGGGCACCATGCCCTTCAGCACGCGCCAGTAGAGCGGCCAGCCGCGGGGCTGCAGCGCCTCGGGCGGCAGCGGCGGCACCTTGTGGGGCTGGAAGATCGACACGCCCAGGATGAACAGCATGAAAAGCAGGATCTGCAGGATGCTGGGACCGATGGCGCCGGCGTACATGTCGCCCACGCTCTTGCCGAGCTGGTCGCCCAGCACGATCAGCACCAGCGACGGCGGGATCAGCTGCGTGATGGTGCCGGACGCCGCGATGACCCCGGTCGCGATCCGCATATCGTAGCCGTATTTCATCATGATCGGCAGCGAGATCATGCCCATGGCGATGACGGACGCCGCCACCGTGCCGGTGATGGCGCCCAGCACCGCACCCACCAGGATGACGGCATAGGCCAGGCCGCCCGGGATTTTGCCGAATAGCTGCCCGGTGCCCTCCAGCAGGTCCTGGGCCAGGCCGCAGCGTTCGAGGACGGCGCCCATCAGGGTGAAGAAGGGGATCGCCAGCAGCAGGTCGTTGGAAAGGATGCCGAAGACCCGCAGCGGCAGGTTGCCCAGGAAGGCCTGGGGGAAGAAGCCCATCTCGATCGACAGGAAGCCAAAGAACAGCCCCACCGCGGAAAGGCTGAACGCCGCTGGAAAGCCGGCGATCAGGAACACCACCAGGCCCGCGAACATCAGCGGCGGCATCATGTCGAGCGAGATCATGGGCGGCTCAGGCGCCGGGCGAACAGGGTCAGCATCACTGCTCCGGCTTGTGGTATTCAAGGAAGGCATTGCCGCGCACCGGCACGCCGCGCAGCACGGCGATGCGCTTGATCAACTCGGAAAAGCCCTGCAGCACGACCAGCGCGAAGCCCAGCGGCAGGATGAACTTCACCGGCCAGCGCAACAGGCCGCCGGCATTGGGGCTGCCCTCGTTCCGCATCCAGCTGTCCATGAAAAACGGCCAGGTCATGTACAGCATCAGGCACATCGCCGGCAGCACGAAGAAGATGAAGCCGAAGATGTCGATGTAAAGCCGTGTGCGATGCCCGACCCAGCCATAGAGCAGGTCGACCCGCACATGCTCGTTGCGCAGCAGCGTGTAGCTGGCGCCGAGCAGCACCATGCCGGCGAAGAAATACCATTGCAGCTCGAGCCAGGCATTCGACGAGTTGGAGAAGAGGTAGCGAATGATCGCATTGCCGGCCGAGACCACGCAGGCCAGCAGCACCATCCAGTCCGCCACCCGGCCGAAGCGGGTGGACACCCAGTCGACCGCCGCGCTGAAAGCGAGAAGCGGCTGCATCAGTGGTGGGACGCTTCCGCCGTCTCAGCCGCCTGCATGCGGTAGAGGGCCGGCCCGGCGAGGGCGGGGAGGATGGCGGCGGCCACGGCGCAGGCGGCCAGGATGCGACGACAGTTCATGAGGGTGTTTCCCCAGTCATAATTCAGCCTTGCCCCAGCCAGTGACGCAAATAAGTCGGTATGGGAAATCTCGATGTCTGTCCATCGCCTTCCCTTCCCGAAGCACCGCCGACTGGCCCATGCTACAAGGGTGCCGCACCGATTCCCCCCGCCATGCTGACCGCGCTGTGCCTCGTGCTGGCGGCGCTGGCCGTGCTGGTGCTGCCGGCGGCGCTCGGCCTGGCCGTGGTGCTGCGGGCTGGCTGCTCAGCCGCCATGGCGGGGCTGGCCGCTCTGTCGGTGGCGGCGCTGCTGTGGCCTTCGTTTGCTGTGCTGGCGCTGCCGTTCGGTCCACCCTGGGCTGCGGCACTGCTGGCGTTGGACCCGCTTTCCGCCTGGTTCACGCTGCTGCTCGGGCTGACCGGATGCTTCGCCGCGCTGCTGATCGTGCCGGCGCCACGGGCCGAGCTGGTGGGCTTCCCGCTGTTCCTGCTGGGCATGGCGCTGGCGCTGACCGCCGCCGACGGCTTTACGCTGCTGCTGGGGTTCGAGGCGATGTCGTTGGCCAGCTGGGCCATGCTGCATGACCGGCGCGCGGCGCGGCTGTATCTGATCTTCGCGGTGTTCGGCGGCGGCTGCCTGATGGCGGCGCTGGGGCTGCTTTCGGCAGGCAGCGGGTCGCTGGGGTTCGCCGCCCTGCGCGCGGCACCGCCCGAGGGTTGGACGGCGGTCGCCGTGCTGCTGCTGGTGCTGCCCGGCGTGGCCGCCAAGGCCGGGCTGGCGCCGCTCCATCTGTGGCTGCCCTTGGCGCATCCCGCGGCGCCGGGCCACGTCTCGGCGCTAATGTCGGCGGTGATGGTGAAGGTGGCGCTGTATGTGCTGCTGCGGCTGATCTTCGACATCTGCGGCCCGGCCCAGGCGTCGTGGTGGGGCGTGCCGCTGCTGCTGGCCGGCGCCGCATCGGCGCTGCTGGGCGCGCTGCGCGCCAACATGGAGGTCGACAGCAAGGCCATCCTGGCCTGCTCCACCATCGAGAATGTCGGGCTGATCGCGGTCGGCCTGGGGCTCGCGCTGATGTTTCGTGGCGCCGACATGGCGGTGCCGGCGGCGCTGGCGATGAGCGGCGCGCTGTTGCATGTGCTGACCCACGGCCTGTTCAAATGCCTGCTGTTCCTGGGCGTGGCCGTGGCTCAGGCGCAGGCAGGGTCGCGCCGGGTCGATGGGCTGGGCGGGCTGCTGCACAACATGCCGGTGCTGGGCTGGACGATGCTGGTGGGCGCGTTGTCGGCCGCTGCCATTCCGCCGCTGGCCGGCTTTGCCAGCGAATGGCTGCTGCTGCAGGCGCTGCTCGGCGCCTGGCGCACCGGCGATGCACTGTCCCAGTTCGCGGCCCGGCCCGCGCGGGCGCTGGTGGCGGGGGGGGTGGCGCGGGGGGCGGCCGCCATGCTGCGGCTGTGGGGCTTGGTCTTCCTTGGCCGGCCGCGCAGCCCCCGTGTGGCCGGCGCCGAGGATGCTGGCCGTGCCGCGCTGATCCTGCCGGCGGCTTTGTGCCTGCTGCTGGGCCTGTTCCCGGCCGTCGGGCTGGGGCTGCTGCACCCGGTGCTGGCGCAATGGCTGGGGCCAGAGGCGGTGGTGCCCGCCAGCCTGTTCGGCCTGACCGCCGGCGATGCAGGGGCAAGCTACCTGGTACTGCCGGCGGCGTTTTTGCTGGTCGCCTTCGCGGTGGCGCTGGGGCGCACCGGCCGCGGCCATGCCACCGCACCGGCCTGGGATTGCGGCTTCCTGGCGCCGCCACCGCACCTGCCCTTCGGCGATCCCGCAACCCAGCCCAGCGGCCCGGGCTTTGCCCAGCCGATCGCGCGGATGCTGGGCCGGCCGCTGCTGGCAGCGCGTGAGGCAGTGGCCGCCCCCGGCCCCGGCAGTATGGCCCCTGCCCTGCACGAGGCCCGCGCCGCCGACCCGACCTGGCGCGCACTGGCAGCGCTGCGCCGCGCCCGGCACAGCATCACCCTGCAGGCCGACCGGTTGCGCGGCCTGTCCATTCGCCACGCGCTGGGCCTCATCTTCGCCACACTGGTGCTGCTGCTGGCGGTGCTGGCGGGGCTGGAGCGGCCATGATCGCGACCCTGGCCGACTTCCTGGCGCAGCGGCTGCACGTCGCCCTTGTGGTTGCGCCGGCGGGGCTGGAGCGGCCATGATTTCAGCCCTGGCCGGCTTCCTGGCGCAGCTGCTGCATGTCGCCCTCGTGGTCGTGCTGGCGCCGCTACTAGTGGGGTTCGTGCGGCTGGTGAAGGCGCGGCTGATGGGCCGGCGCGGGCCACCCATCACCCAGCCCTGGCGCGACATCCGCAAGCTGTTGCGCAAGCGGCCGGTGGTGGCCGCAGGCGCCACCGCGATCACCACCACCGCGCCGCACCTGGCCTGCGCGGCGTCGCTGCTCGCCGCCGCCCTGGTGCCGGGCTTCGCGCATGGCATGAGCCTGGCGCCGTTGGCCGACCTGTTGCTACTGGCCGGGCTGCTCGCCACCGCCCGGGTCGCCCTCGCGCTGGCCGGAATGGATGCCGGCACTGCCTTCGGCGGCATGGGTGCGGCGCGGGCGCTCAGCTTCGCAGCCTTCGCCGAGCCCGTGCTGCTGCTGTGCATCCTGGTGCTGGCGATGATCGCGGGCACCACCAACCTGGACGTCATGCTGGTCAGCCTTCGCGATGGCGGGGTGGGGTTGCGGGTATCGCTGGCGCTCGCCGCCGTGGCGCTGGTGGCCGTCGCCCTGGTCGAGAACGGCCGCATGCCGGCGGACAACCCTGCCACCCACCTGGAACTCACCATGGTGCATGAGGCGATGCTGCTGGAAGCCAGTGGCCGGCACCTGGCGCTGTGGGAGATGGCGGCGGCGCTGCAACTGCTGGTGTGGCTGGCGCTGCTGTCGGCGCTGTTCCTGCCATGGGGCGTGGCGCCGGCGGATGGCGGGCCGGTCGCCTGGCTGTGGGGCCTGGCCACATGGCTGGCCAAACTCGGCGCCCTGGCCTTCGCCCTGGCTGTGTTCGAGAGCGCGGTCGCCAAGCTGCGGGTGTTCCGGGTGCCCGAATTCCTGGGGGCGGCGCTTTTGCTGGCGGCGCTGGCGGTGGCGCTGCTGTTCGTCTCTACGGGGCTGGCCTGATGGGTGGCGCTGCTTACGACGTGGCCCATGTGCTGGGGGGCGCGATGCTGCTTTGCTCCTTCCTGCTGCTGTCGCAACGGCGGCTGGCGGGCGTGGTGGCGCTGCTGGCGACGCAGGGGCTGCTGCTGGCCGCGGCCGCGGCCTGGCAGGGGTGGGTTCAGGGCTCATCCCATCTCTATGTTTCCGCGGGCATCGCGCTGCTGGCCAAGGGCGTGGCCATCCCCTGGGCGCTGCGCGTGGCGGTGCGGCGCATCGGTGATGAAACGCATCCGGCGATGCAGCCGATGCCGGCGCTGCTGGCCGGTGGGGCGCTGGTGGCGCTGGCCATCCTGGTGGCGCTGCCGGTCTCCACCGGCAGCCGCCTGCTGACGCGGGAGGATCTGGCCATCGCGCTATCCATCCTGCTGCTCGGGCTGCTGATGATGTGCACGCGCCGGCACGCACTGGCCCAGGCGGCGGGGCTGCTGAGCATGGAGAACGCGCTGATGCTGGCCGCCGTGGGGGCCGCCGGAATGCCGCTGGTGGTGGAGCTTTCCGCCGCCGGGCTGGTGCTGGTGGTGGCCGCGCTGGCCGGGCTGTTCGGCCTGCGGATGCGGCAGCATGTCGCCTCGCTCGACACCCATGTGCTCGACGCCCATCGCGGGGACCGGCGCTGATGTGGCCCCGCCGTGGACTGGCGCTGGTGGTCCGCCGAGAATCAGAGCTGGTAGCCCGCCGGGGCCCGGCGCTGATGTGGCCCGCCGGGGACCGGCGCTGATGTGGCCCGTGCTGATCGCCGCATTCGGCGCGGCCCTGCTGCCGCTGCTGCCGCGCTTTGCGCCGGCACTGAACATCGCCGTCTCCGCCGCCACCCTGGCCGCGCTGGCCTGGCCGATGGCAAATGACGGCTGGCTGCGGCTCGACCCGCTGAACACACCGCTGGTGCTGGTGGCCGGCGTGGTCGGCCTTGCCACGGCCATCTACTCCGCCGCCGCGCCGCAGGAGAAGACGCGGCAATACCATGCAGCCTTCCAGCTGTTCTGCGCCGCCAACCTGCTCGCCCTGCTGGCCGATAATCTGGGGCTGATGTGGGTCGCCATCGAGGCGGCGACGCTCGCCTCCGTCACCATGGTCGCCAGCCAGCGGGGTGCTGCGGCGCTGGAGGCGGCGTGGAAGTTCTTCATCCTGTGCGGCGTGGGCATCGCGCTCGCGCTGTTCGGCACCGTGGTCCTGCAGATGGCGCTGCCCGATGCCGGGCTGTCCTTCGCCGCCCTGCGGGCCAGCGCCGCCAGCGCCGATGCCGGGCTGCTCAACCTGGCCTTCATCCTGCTGCTGGTCGGCTACGGCACCAAGGCCGGGCTGGTGCCGCTGCATCACTGGCTGCCCGACGCGCATGCCGAAGGACCGCTGCCGATCACCGCCATGCTGTCTGGCCTGTTGCTGACCACCGCGATGCACGCCGTGCTGCGCGCCAAGGCGGTGGTGGGCGGGCATCCGGGCGTGATCGCGCCGGGCACCTTCCTGCTGGTTCTGGGGGTGGCCACGCTGCTGCTGGCCGCCTTCAGCCTGTGGCGGCGGCGGGATGCGCGCAGGCTCTTCGCCTGGTCGTCGATCAAGCACATGGGCATCGCCGCCATCGCCTTCGGCCTGGGCGGGCCGGCCGGTAACCTCGCCGGGCTGCTGCACCTGCTGGGCCATGCGCTGATCAAGAGCGCGCTGTTCATCGGCCTGGGCGCGGCGATCACGCTCAAGGGCTCGCAGCGCGTGGCCGATATCGGCGGGCTGATCGCGTCCCACCCGGCGCTGGGCTGGGGTTTGGGGCTGGCGGCGCTGGGGGCGGCGGGGCTGCCGCCCTTCATGCTGTCCGCCAGCGAATTCCTGCTGCTGACCAGCGCCGGCCGGCTGGCGCCCTGGCTGCTGGCGCCATTGCTGGTGGGGCTGCTGGTGGGGGCGGCGGCGCTGGTCCGCGCCACCCAGCGCCTATGCCTGGGGCCGGCCACGCCCGATGCCGGGCCGCCGCCAGGCCTACTGGTGCTGGCCCCGCTATGGGCGCTGCTGATCATCGCGCTGGCCGGCACCCTGGCCATGCCGGCGCCCCTTGTCGCCATGCTGCGCGCCGCGGCGGAGATCCCCCGATGACCGGCTGGCGCGACCACGACCTGCCGCTGCTGGCGATGTGGGCGGAGCCCGGCCAGGCCCACGCCGCCTTCTGGGATGGCGCCGCCGTGGCGCTGGCCCGCACCCCCGCGCCCGACAACCGCTTCCCCACCCTGTCGGACAAATACCCCGCCGCCGCCTGGTTCGAGCGCGCAATCCACGACCTGTGGGGGCTGGAGGCCGCGGGCGGCGCCGATGGCCGCCCCTGGCTGGACCATGGCAATTGGCCCATCCTCAACCCGATGTCCGGCCGGCCGGTACGTCACGGCGCCATCCCCGCGCAGCCCGACTTCCTGGGCGCCGCCGGCGAGGGCGTGCACCAGATTGCGGTCGGCCCCGTCCATGCCGGCATCATCGAGCCCGGGCATTTCCGCTTCCACGTGGTGGGCGAGACGGTGGTGCGGCTGGAGGTGCTGCTGGGCTATGCGCACAAGGGCACGCTGGCGCTCATGCTCGGCAAGTCGCCGCGCGCGGCGGCGCGGTTTCCGGCGCGGCTGTCGGGCGATTCGACCGTGGCGCATTCCTGGGCATTCGCGCTGGCTGCCGAGAATGCCGCGGGCATCGTAGCCCCGCCGCGTGCCCTCGCGCTGCGGGCCGCGATGGGCGAGCTGGAACGGGTGGCAAACCACCTGAACGATTGGGGCGCGATCTGCAACGACGCCGCCTCCCCGGCCATACATGCCCGCACCGGCCTGCTGCGCGAGATCCTGCTGCGCGCCGGCCCCGCCCCCTTCGGCCACCGGCTGATGATGGACCGCATTCTGCCCGGCGGAGTGGCGGCCGACATCGAGGCCATCGGCGGCCTGGTCGCGGCACTGGATCGCATCGCGGCCGAACTGCCGGCGCTGGAGCGGATCACCGCCAGCCACGTGACCTTGCAGGACCGGCTGCTCGGCACCGGCATCGTCACCCCGGCACTGGCCACGCTGTTGCATGCCGGCGGCGTGGTCGGCCGCGCCTCGGGCCGCGCCTTCGACGCGCGGACGCTGCTCGCGCCCTATGACGAGCTGGATTTCGCGCCGGTGACGCGGGAGGCGGGCGATGTCGCGGCACGCCTCGAACTCCGCATCGCCGAACTGCGCGACAGCCTGCGCATGCTGCGCCTGATCCTGGCGGGCCTGCCCGACGGCCCGCTCAGCACCGCGTTGCCGCACGGTCCGGGCGAGGGTGTGGCGATGGTCGAGGGCTTTCGCGGCGAGTGTTTCTGCTGGCTGCGGCTCGACGATGGCGGGCTGATCCAGGGCGCGTTCCAGCGCGACCCCTCCTGGCTGCACTGGCCGCTGCTGGAGGCCGCGGTGCAAGGCAACATCGTGGCCGACTTCCCGCTGATCAACAAAAGCATCAATGCCAGCTATTCAGGGGTGGATCTGTGATGCTGTGGCCCCGCCTGGCGAAGAACCTGCTCGCCCGCCCGCTGAGCGAGCCGCCGCCTCCGATCGACCCGGCCGAGGTGGCCGAGCTGGCCGCGCGGCTCGACGCCACGGCCAGGCGCCGGCTGGGCCGGTCGCTCGCCATCCGCCAGGTCGATGCCGGCAGTTGCAATGGCTGCGAGCTGGAGATCAGCGCCACCCAGAACGTGGTGCACGACCTGGAACGTTTCGGCCTGCGCTTCGTGGCCAGCCCGCGCCATGCCGATGTGCTGCTGGTCACTGGCCCCCTGACCCGCAACATGCGGCAGGCCCTGGCGCGCACCCGCGCCGCCACCCCCGAGCCGTGCTTCGTCGTGGCGGTGGGCGATTGCGCGGTGGATGGCGGGGTGTTCAAGGGCAGCTACGCCGTCGAGAGCGAGATCGAGGCGATACTTCGCCCCGACCTGGTGGTGCCCGGCTGCCCACCCACGCCCACGCGCATCCTGGGCGGGCTGCTGACCCTACTGGCCGCGCAAGAGTAGAAACAGCGACGGGGTCGCGGGCTCCGGCGGCACCGCTTCGAACAGTGCGAAAGCGTCGTTGAAGAAGCGGCAGAAGGCATCGGCGTGCCAGCCATCGCCGCGCCTGGTCTGCACGAGGCCCCAGGGATTGGCAGCGGCGCGAAGGCTTCCGGCATTATAGGCGATGGCGACCAGTGGCGGGTCGAACCCGGTCGGCCGTCCACCCAGCGCCTGCCGGCGGATGTAGGCGCCGCCCGCCGCCAGCGATGTCTGGGGGTCGAGCAGCAGGGCGCGGTCGATCCGGGGGTCGGCCAGCGCCTCGCGCGCCGTCGAAATCAACGTCTGCATCAGCCCGGGCGAGACGCGTTGCGGGGTCGTCTCGTCGTCGAGATAACCCGGCTCCTCGCGCACGGCCGAGGCGCGGCCGCCGCTTTCGGTGCAGGCGCAGGCCAGCAGCAGCTCCACCGGCACGGATTGCGCCTGCGCCGCGCGCTGCATCGCTGTGCCATGGACGGCCCAGGCACGGGCCGCGGTGGGTGCACCGGCGCGTTGGACGGCGCCGTCCAACACCACGCCCTGGGCCGTCAGCACCCAGCGCCGGGCGCCACTGCCATGTGGCACGGTCAGCCGCGGCAGGTGGGGCGCCAGCATCGCCCGCCAGCCGGGTTGGGTGGCGGCTGGCGGGGCGTCGCGCATCAGCCGCGCCCAGGTGGCGGGGCCGATGATCGCATCGGCGCGCAGACCGCGGGCGCGCTGGAACGTCAGCACCGCGTCGCTGGTGTCCGGCCCGAACACGCCGTCGGCGGCGAGCGTGGCGCCGGCGCGCCGCAAGGCCTGTTGCGCCTGGCGCACATCGGCGCCGGTCAGCAGCGGGAAGGGAAAGGTCAGCGCGCGGTCGAGCGGGATCATGGGCGGGCGCCTTCGTTTCGGTTGCGGGAAGTGGGGACGCCCTGGGCGGTCGGCAGGTCGATCACTGCCTGGGCGCGGGCCCGCAGCAGAGGCGCGCGGTCCGGCGGCGCGGCGGCGGCGGCTTCCAGTGCCCTTAGGCCGTGGTCGCGGTTGGCCGACAGGTGCCCGGCGCAGATCAGCGCCTGCGCCTGGCCCGCCGCCAGCGCCGGGCTGGCATCCACGCGGCGGGCGGCGGCATAGGCGACCGCCGCGCATTCCAGATCGCCCAGCGCAGCGCTGCCCGGGCAGGCGGCGGCGGGCGCGCGGGCGGCCATGGCGCGCGCCATGCACCCTTCGGCGCGTCGGGCCTGCAATTGCGGGCAGGCGCGGTGGCCCTCGGGGCAGGGCTGGATGACGGGCTGTTCGCCCGCCAGCGACGGCGTGGCCTGCCAGCGGGCCAGTTGCGCCAGTGGTGGATCGATCACGGCGGCCAGGGGCGC
>JACMRO010000192.1 GCA_014376425.1 Rubritepida sp. | reverse complement strand
GTTCAACAAGGCCATGTTCCTGGCCGTGCTGCCGTTCAGACGGATGCGGGGCCAAAAGGGCGCATGGGCGGTGCAGAACCGCGCCGACCGCGGCGTCGGCTGGGGGGATGCCGCGCGGCTGCTGTGGCCGCACACGCTGTTCGGGGCGCTGGTCTTCGCGGTGCTGCCCTTGTCGGCCTGGGTGTGGGCGGCCCCCTGGGCGGCGGGGCTGGTGCTGGCGGTGCCATTCTGCGTGGTTACCTCGGCGCCAGTGGTCTCGGCCTGGCTTCGGGCGCGGAGGGTGGCGGCAACGCCGGAGGAGATCGACGGGCATCAGGCAGCCTGACAGGGCCCACGCGCTGTGCCGCGGCCTTCAGCGCCTCGGTCCCCCGGCTGGGCGGCTGCTGCACCGGCGCCACTGCTGGGCAACCCATCAATCCGCCCGCAGCCCAGCCGCCCGCACGACAGGCGCCAACGTTGCCACACTCCGCGCCTGATAGGTCACCATCTCATCGGGCGTGGTGAACCAGGGTGTAGCCGCCAGTTCGAAATAGCTCGCGCGCAAATCGGGCGCGGCCAGCGCGGCGCGCATCAGCTCCGATAGCCGCGCGACGATGCCGGGCGCGATGCCGGCCGGGCCGATCAGGCAGGTCCAGGATACCACGTCGAAGCCCGGTAGCGTCTCGGCGATGGCGGGGATCTCGGGCGCCGTATCGTTGCGGGCCAGGGAGGTCACGCCCAGCGGCCGTACCCGCCCCTGACGCGCCAGGGTCAGCGTGCCGGGGATGTTGTCGAACATCATGCTCACCCGCCCGGCCAGCAGGTCCAGCTGTGCCGGGGCGCTGCCGCGATAAGGCACATGCACCAGCCGCACCTGGCCCAGCAGGTTGAACACCTCGCCCGCCAGATGCAGCGTGGTGCCAGGGCCGGCCGAGCCGAAGGTGAGCTGGCCCGGGCGGGCGCGGGCGTATTCCAGCAATTCGGCGACGCTGTGCACCGGCAGGTCGAGGTTGACCGCCAGCAGGTTGGGCAGCTGCCACATCCCCGAGACGTAGGTGAAGTCGCGCGTCACATCGAATGGCAGGGTGGCGTACATGGTGGGTGCCACGCCATGGCTGGCGATGCCGCCCAGGCCGATGGTGTAGCCATCGGGGCGGGATTTCGCGATCGCATCGACACCGACGTTGCCGCCGGCGCCGGAGCGGTTCTCGACCAGGAAGGGCTGGCCGGAAAGCCCCGACAGCTTCTGGCAGAGCCGGCGGGAGAGCGTGTCGGTCGGGCCGCCGGGCGGGTAGGGGTTGATGTAGCGGACGGCCTGGGCGGGCCAGGCGGGCTGGGCGAGGGCAGGCTGGGCGAGGGCGGGGGTGGCGATGGCCGCGATCGCGCTGCGACGTGTGATCATGGTGCCTCTCCCGTTTCGCGTATGGTGGCGCGGCATGGCGGGCCTGCGCCAGCGAAATCACCCCAGCAGCCGTCCCAGCACCCGCGCCGTATAATCCACCACCGGAATCACCCGCCCATAATTGATCCGCGTCGGCCCGATCACCCCGATCGCGCCGACGATCTTCTGCTGCGCGTTCTTGAACGGCGCCACCACCATGCTCAGCCCCGCCGCGTTGAACACCCCGTTTTCGGCGCCGATGAAGATCTTCACGCCTTCGCCCTGCTGCACCATCTCCAGCAGCCGCAGGGTGGTCTCCTGCGATTCCAGCCGCTCGAACAGCGCCTGGATTTCATGTACGCGCGCCATGTGGTCGAGGTTCTCCAGCAGCCGCGCCTGGCCGCGCAAGATCAGGCTGCCGCCCGATGCGGCGCTGCCGCCGGCCAGCGTTCCCAACCCCGCCTCCACCACCTGGTTGGTCAGCGCGTCCAGCGCGGTGCGGTTGGCGGCGATCTGCTCGCCCACATCCTTGCGCAATTCCTCCAGCGTGGCGCCGGACAGCCGGGCGTTGAGGTAGTTGCTCGCCTGCACCAGCGAGCTGGGCGGCAGGCCGGTCGGCACCTCGATGACGCGGTTCTCCACCTGGCCATCGGCGCCGACCAGCACCACCAGCGCCCGGCCCGGCCCCAGCGGCACGAATTCGACGTGGCGGACCGCGGCTTCGCTCTTCGGCGCCACCACCAGCCCGGCGGCACCCGCCAGGCCGCTCAGCATCTGCCCCGCCTCGGCCAGCGTGTCCTGCAGGCTGCGGCCATGCGCGGCGCAGCGGGCCGAGATCGCCTCGCGCTCCGCCTCGCCCAGGTCGCCGAATTCCAGCAGCCCGTCGACGAACAGCCGCAGCCCCCGGTCGGTCGGCAGCCGGCCCGCGCTGGTGTGTGGGGCGTAGATCAGCCCGGCCTCCTCCAGGTCGCTCATCACGTTGCGGATCGACGCCGGCGACAGCCCCATCGGCAACCGGCGCGACAGGGTGCGGCTGCCCACCGGTTCGCCGGTCTGAACATACAGCTCGACCAGTTCGCGCAGGATGGCGGTGCCCCGGCCATCGAGGCCGGCTGAGGTGAGGTGGGGCGGCGCGGCCCGCAGGGAGGGCGTATGCATCTGACATATTGTAGGGAGTGCGGGCATGCAGATGCAAATGCGCCGCTCCTGCGCTAGCCTGG
>JACMRO010000191.1 GCA_014376425.1 Rubritepida sp. | reverse complement strand
GCGCTGGCCCGGGCCAGAAAGTTCGGTGTTGCCGCTGATCCGCACCGGTCACGTGCCGCGGTTGCGCAGGATCACCCGCATCTCCGACAGCGTGCTGGCGGAGTGGCTGGCGGAGACTTTCTGGATGGTGCAGGCATTGGTGGCCAACGCTCCATTGCCACTCCCACCGGCCACCTGCCTGCCGGGCGTGAAGTCGGGATCAGCATGATGCGGCCCTAGGCCAGCTAGCTGGGTGGCAGTGTACTGATGCTGCGCGGCTCGGCCTGCACAGCCTTTGGCTGACGCGGCGGACTAATAGGGCGCCTACAGCACCCGCCCCGTCGCCGCATCCAGCAGGTGCATGTTGTTCATATCCACCGTCAGCATCAGCGGCACGCCCGGTGCGGCCTGCACGGTGGGTTCGATCCGCGCGCAGCAGTCGCGTGCCTCGCCGAGGTGGAAATGCACCAGCGTCTCCATGCCCATGGGCTCGATGACTTCCGGCGTGATCAGGATGTCCGCACGGTTGGTTAGGCCCAGGCGCTGGTCGGTCAAATGCTCGGGCCGGATGCCGAACAGCAGGTCCCGGCCTACCGCCGGAGCATAGCGTTCGCGCCGGTTCGGCGGGATGGGCAGCACGGCGCCGCCATGCAGATGCACCGCGCCATCCTCGACGCGCGCGGGCAGGAAGTTCATCGCCGGTGAGCCGATGAAGCCGGCCACGAAACGCGTGGCTGGGTGGTGATACAGCTCCTGCGGCGGGCCGACCTGCTCGATGATGCCGTGGTTCATCACCACCACCCGGTCCGCCAGCGTCATCGCCTCCACCTGGTCATGCGTGACGTAGATGGTGGTTGTCTTGACCGTCTGGTGCACCTTCTTGATCTCGGTGCGCACCTGCACCCGCAGCTTGGCGTCGAGGTTGGACAACGGCTCGTGGAACAGGAAGACCTTGAGGTCGCGCACGATGGCGCGGCCCATCGCCACACGCTGGCGCTGGCCGCCGGACAGCGCCTTGGGCTTGCGATCGAGCAGCGGCGTGATGTCCAGGATGCGGGCGGCGTTATCCACACGCCTGCGAATCTCGTCCTTGGGAAACTTCCGCAAGGTAAGGCCGAAGGCCATGTTGTCGAAGACCGACATGTGCGGATAGAGCGCGTAGTTCTGGAACACCATGGCGATGTCGCGGTCGCGCGGCGGCACGTCATTGACGAGGTTGCCGCCGATGCTGATGTCGCCCGAAGAGATTTCCTCTAACCCCGCGATCATCCGCAGCGTGGTGGATTTGCCGCAACCCGAAGGCCCCACCAGCACCACGAATTCATGGTCGGCGATGTCGAGGTCGATGCCCTTCACCGCCTGCACGCCGCCCTCGTATTCCTTGACGATTTTCCTCAGAGTGACCTGCGCCATCGTTAACCCTTGGTAGCGCCAGCCGTCAGGCCCGCGATGTAGTAGTCCATGAGAAAGGCGTAGACGACGACCGGCGGCAGTGCCGCCAGCAATGCGCCGGCCATGATCTGCCCCCAGGCGAAGGTGTCGCCGCGGATCAGCTGCGATACCACGCCGATCGTCAGCGGCATCTCATCGGGCCGGGTGATGAAGGCGGTGGGATAGACGAAGGCCGCCCAGGACACCGTAAAGGCGAAAATGGTGGCCGCGATGATGCCGGGCAGGGCGACGGGGATGAAGATCTTCCACAGCATCTGCGCCCAGTTGGCGCCATCGATCAGCGCGGCCTCATCCAGCTCCTTCGGGATCGACGCAAAATAGCCGATCATAATCCAGGTACAGAACGGCACGGTGAGCGTGGGATAGACCAGCACCAGCCCCCAAGTGGAATCCAGCAACCCCAGCCCGCCGACGATCTGATAGAGCGGCAGGAACAGCAGCGTGTCCGGCACCAGGTAGGTCAGGAAAATACCGGTCGCCAGGAATTCACTGCCCCAGAACTTCATCCGTGCCAGCGCGAAGGCCGCCAGCACCGATACCACCATGGTGATGGCGACGACCATCACCGTGACCTTGATGGAGTTCCAGAAGAAGCCCCGGAACATCGAGCTGCCGATGATGGCGGCGTAGTTTTCCAGCGTGGGATTGCGGAGCAGCCAGGGGTTGCCGGACAGATCGGCGATCTCGGCCGAGCCCTTCAGGCTGGTGAGCAACATGTAGAAAGGCGGCGCGAGCATCACGATCGACGCCAGCACCAGCGATACATAGGCGACGATGAGTGCCCAGCGCCGTTCGGCATGGAGCGAACCCTGGCGGCGGACCGCCGGCACGAACGAGGTGCTCATGCCATCTCCTTATTGCGGGCGTTGATGCCCCTGAGCATGAAGAACGCCACCACCGCCAGCAGCGGGAACATGAACAGCGACACCGCGGCGCCACGCGGGATGTTGCCACTCAGCACGCCGACCTGGAATGCGTAGGACGCGAAGACATGCGTCAGGTCGCGCGGGCCGCCATTGGTGAGGACGCGGACGATGTCGTAATTGGCGAAGGTCACAATCAGGCTGAACAGCACCGTGATCGAGATGATGTTCCGCATCATCGGCAAGGTGATGCGGAACAGCCGCTGCCAGCTGCTGGCGCCGTCGATGGCGGCCGCTTCGTAAAGCTGTTCCGGCACCGACTTCAGCGCGGCCAGGTACATGATCATGAAAAATGGCGCGCCGTACCAGACGTTGACGATGATAATGGAAATGCGCGCCCACCACGGGCTGCCGAGCCAGGGGATGGAGGGAAAGCCCACCGCGTTGACTAGGAAGTTGATCGACGAATAGCTGGGCTCGAACATCCACCACCAGCCCAGCGTGGACAGCGCCGGCGGGATGACCCAGGGCACCAGCAGCATGCCGCGCCACTTGCGCTGACCCTTGGTCGGGATGTGGTGCAGCATGTGCGCCAGCCAGAAGCCGATCAACGCCTTGAGCAGCACCGCCACGATGGCGAAGAAGCAGGACTGGAAGATCACCATCCGGAAGGTGTCGTTCTCCAGCAGGATGACGAAGTTCTCCAGCCCGATATACGCCGTCATCCGACGGTTCATCGTGGCCAGGTGCATGGCGTAGCCGGCCGGCCAGACGACCAGGCCGCCGATGATCAGGATCAGCGGCAGGGTCATCAGGAAGGCGATGGTGGACCTTGCGCGGGCGAAGCGGCGCAGGCTCCCCGGGCGGGGGGCTGCGGCCCCCCCCGCCATGGCGATGTTGGAGGCCATTCAGCCCCGGCGCATGGTGTTGATCTCGCGTTCCAGCCAGCCCAGGGCCGTGTCCAGGCTATCACCGCCCTGGGCGATGCGGGCGACCACCTTGGTGTTCAGCGCCTGGATGTACATCTGCGTCGCCAGCTCCGGCGGGGCGGGTGCGAAGGCGATCGACGCCGTCGCCTGGTGGTGTGGCTTGTTGGGGTAGTTGAAGATGGTGCCGACGGGCGGTCCCTCGCGTTCCCACACGCGGAAATCACTCATCGTGGCGAAGGGCGGGATGTCATAGCCGCCCGAGGTGTTGGTGGTGTGCTCGGCGCTTTCGCGCTCGCTCAGAAACTCCAGCAGCGCCTTGGCGGCGGTCTTGTTGCGGCCAAAGGCCCAGATGCCGGAGTTCCAGGGCAGGTAGGCCAGGAAGCGGCCTTCGGGGCCGGCCGGCATCGGGATGGTCCAGCATTTCTCCGCAACCGCTGGCGCGTCGCGCTTGGCCACCGCCCAGGCGGAGGGGGGGTTGAACACCAGCGCCGAGCGGCCGGAAATCAGCGCCCGGTTGTTCGATGCGTCGTCCCACGCCCAGACGTCATTGGGCAGGAAGCGGCTGATCCGCACCGTCATCTCAATGGCCTGGCGCAGCTTGGCGTTGCCGCGGATGGTGGGGTTGCCCCGCGCATCCGTCATGAAGGCGCCATAGCTCGCGAACAGTGCGCCCACCCAATCCACCGCATCGGTGAACTGGCCCATCGGCAGGCCGAAGGGGAAGCCCGCGCGCTGGCACTTCTCGGCCGCCTGCGCAAAGGTTTCCCACGTCCAGGTATCGGCGCCCGGGCCGCGCTCGTTGCGCGCCGGCCACATCGCCTGCACGTCGATGCCGGCGTGTTCCTTCATCAGGTCGAAGCGCACGCAGGCCGGCTTGTTCGGGGAGCCGGAGGGGGGGGAAATGGCTTTCCAGCGGCCGCCATGCTTCGCCAGGAACTCGGCCGCCGAGTTGGGCGGGCCATACTTGGTCGACAGCCGGCCCATCACATCGTCCACCGGCTCCAGCAATTCAGAGTAGGCGCCGACGTCCCACGGTGCCAGCGAGATGATGTCGTGCCCGGTGCGCGACTGGCTTTGCGCCGCCGCCGTCAGTTGCAGCTGGTTGCCGGTGGTGTTGATGAAGTCGAGCGTGACGTTGACGCGGTTCTGCTCGCCCCAACGGCCGCACAGTTCGCGCATCGCATTGTTGCCGGTGGGCACCCAGTGATCCCAGAAGGCGCAGCGCAAGGCGCCGGCAGTGCCCTGGGCGTGGACATTTACCAGGGGCAGGGCCGCAGCGGCGCCCGCCAGGGTGGCGCGACGGGTCGTGACGCCCGGGGGGGCGGTTTCCTTGATCATCGTGATTCCCTCTTGCCGGCATTGGATCTGCCGTTAACGGGAGGTTACGCATTCCCGGCCATGCGATGCAACACTCCTCGGCGCCGTGCCCTTGCGTCTCGCGGGCGGGCGGGCAATCTGCCGCCATGCAGATCACAGCCACGGATGCCATCATCATCGGCGCGGGGATGGCGGGAGCCACCGTCGCCGCGCAACTGGCCCATACCCACCGCGTGGTAATGCTTGAGGCGGAGGACAGCGCCGGCTTCCACGCCACCGGACGGAGTGCCGCGATCTGGATACGCAATTACGGCGCCGCCGACGTGCGCATCCTGACCGCCGCGTCGAAGGACTTCTTCGAGAACCCGCCAGATGGATTTACCGACGCGAAGCTGGCCCATCCCCGCCCGGTATTGCATCTGGCACCGCCCGAGCAGATGCCGCAGCTGGAAGCGCTGCTGGCCGGCGGCGCAGTGATCGAGCGCATTGGCGTGGCCGCCGCCCGCGCCCTGGTGCCGGCGCTGCGCGAGGGATTTGCGGTGGACGCGCTGCTGGAGACGGATTGCTTCGACATCGAGGTGGCGGCCCTGCATGCCGGCTATCTGAAGATGGTGCGCCGGCTGGGGGGCCAACTCGCGCTGCGCCATCACGCCGGGCGAATCTGGTACGAAGGCGGCGCCTGGCACACCGAGACGAGCGCCGGCGATGCCTTCGCCGCGCCCATCCTGATCAACGCCGCCGGCGCCTGGGGCGACGTGGTGGCGGCACTGGCCGGTGAGCCGAAGATTGGGCTGCAACCCAAGCGCCGCACCGGCGTGATCGTCGACCCCGCACCCTACGCGGTGCGGGACTGGCCGCTGGTCGGCGATGTTGGCCACAGCTGGTATGCCCGGCCTGAGGCGCGGACCAAACTCATGGTGAGCCCGGCCGACGAGACCGACAGCGAACCGATGGACGCTCAGCCCGACGAATACGACGTGGCGGTGGCGTTGGACCGGATGCAGCAGGCGCTGGCCATCGAGGTGAAGCGGGTGGAGCACAGCTGGGCGGGGCTGCGCAGCTTCGCGCCCGACCGGTCGCTGGTGATCGGACCTGGGCATCTGCCGGGCTTTTTCTGGATGTGCGGGCAGGGCGGCTACGGCATCCAGACGGCGCCGGCAGCCGGGCATTTCCTGGCGGCGCAGGTGCGCGGCCAGGCGGTGCCGGCGGCGATGGCGGATGCGGTGGCGATGGTCGATCCGCGGCGGTTCAGTCGGTGATCAGCCCGTCCTCGCGGTCACGCTCGATCAGCGCCGGGTCGCGCTCGGAGGGGTCGCCCATCCCGCCGCCGCCGGGCAGGTGCAGCAGCAGGTGCCGACCCTTGGGGATGATCTGAAAGCCTTTGGTGCGCAGCAGCGTGCCGTTCGCGTCGTCCAATCCGACCCGCCCGGCGGCGCCGTCCTGGCCACCGAAACGGCCCTTCGGTGCGTTGGCCACCCGGTCGAAGATGGCGTTCACCGCGAATTCGGCGTCGCCCTTGGCGCCGATCTCCATGATCTGGCCAAAGCCGCCGCGGGTGCGGCCAGCGCCGGCCGAATCCGGCCGCAGCTCCTTCCGCCAGAAGATGACTGGGGCGACATTCTCGGTCGCTTCCACGCTCATGGTTCGCACGCCCGAGGGGAAGGCAGTGCCGTCCAGACCGTCCTTGCTCCGCCGCGCGCCGGTGCCGCCCGAATTGAAGGTGATGATCTCGAAATCTTCCACCCCGGCCACCTGCCCGGAGACCTGAGCGCCGCCGCGCAGGGGCGGGTTCCACAGCGCCGACGAGCCTTCGGCCGCAACCCGGTCCGGCACCGCCTGGCCCAGGCAGCCCATCATCAGGTCGGGGGTGAGCTGGCCCACGATGTGCCGCACCGAGACGGGGTAGGGGCGGG
>JACMRO010000190.1 GCA_014376425.1 Rubritepida sp. | reverse complement strand
CAGGAACCGGCAGGCCAAGGCGGCGACGAGGGGGGCGGCAAGGCAATGGCCGACTGGCCCGCCGTCGACCTGCTGGCAAACTGCGACGGCCAGACCAACGAGGCGCTGTTACGGCTCTTCCGGCCCGATGTGCTGGTGAACGGGCCGCAGGCCATGCCGCTGGGCATGGATGACGAAAATCTGCTGGCCGAATGGGGCGGCAAGCTGCTGCGGGCGGAACTCGCCCAGGCGGCGGAGTAGCTACCCCACCCGCAGCAGCCGCGGCCCGTGCCGCTTCAGCCAGTCCGTCGCCGCGTGCCGGTGCGGGGTGCGCGCCTCCACCAGCGCCCAGAAGCGCGGCGAATGATTGAGCTCCCGCAGATGCGCCGCCTCATGCGCCACCACGTAGTCCAGCACCCAGTCCGGTGCCATCACCAGGCGCCAGGAGAAGGCCAGCGTGCCATTGGCCGCGCAGCTGCCCCACCGCGTCTGCGTGTCCTTCAGCCGCACCGCCGTCGGCCGCACAGCCAGGGCCTGCGCATGCGGCGCCAGTGCCACGGCGATGCGGCGCGCGGCCTCGGCCCGCAGCAGGTCGCAAACCCGCCGCGGCAGAAATTCAGCAGCACCGGTGACGATCAGCGCCTGCCCCTCGATACCACCAGGGCCGCGACGGGACGGCTCGTGCATGATGAGGTGCGGCACGTCGCCGATGGGGATCTCGGCGCCGGGCACCAGCGCCGGCGGCGCCTCGATGGCGGCCAGGCGCTGCGCCACCCAGGCGGCGTGCTCGGTCAGCAGTGCCATGCCGGCGCGGCGGCTTCCGCGCATCGGCAGGGTCACGACCACCGCCGCCTCGCGCGGGCAGATCTTCAGCGAAACACGTCGCGCGCGGGCTGAGCGATGCCAGCGCACCGGGCAAGCCACCTCGGCCATGAAGGCGCGCGGGCGCAGCATGACGGTCTCTGGCTCGGCGGAATCCATGAAGCTGCATAGCCCAGCACTGAGCCGCTGTCTGGCGGAAACGCGCTGGCAGGTTTTCACTTGACCCAAGGCCCCGGCCGGCGCATCGGGGCTGCGCCACCCAGGCGCGCGGCGCGTCTGCCATATCAGTCTGAAAGTCATCTGTTCCTTGCTCACGCTCCGCATCATTCCCTGCCTGGACGTCAAGGATGGCCGGGTCGTGAAGGGGGTGAACTTCGTGGCCCTGCGCGACGCCGGGGACCCGGTGGAGCAGGCCACCGCCTATGGCGAGCAGGGCGCCGATGAGGTGACTTTTCTCGATATCGGCGCCACGCACGAAAACCGCGATACCATGCTGGACGTGGTGGGCCGCACGGCGGCGACCTTGTTCATCCCGTTGACGGTGGGCGGCGGGGTGCGCTCGGTCGAGGATATCCGCCGGTTGCTGCTGGCAGGCGCCGACAAGGTGAGCATAAATTCAGCCGCGGTGGCCGAGCCCGAACTGGTGACCAGCGCCGCCCAGGCCTTCGGCAGCCAGTGCATCGTCGTCGCCATCGACGCCAAGCGGGCGGGCGACGGCTGGGAAATCTTCACCCATGGCGGCAGGCGGCCGACCGGGATCGACGCGGTGGCCTGGGCCCGGCGGATGGCCGTGGCCGGGGCGGGGGAATTGCTGCTGACGTCGATGGACCGCGACGGCACCGGCCAGGGCTTCGACCTGGACTTCATTCGCGCAGTGCGCGCCGCGGTGCGGCTGCCGCTGGTCGCTTCGGGTGGCGTGGGCAGCCTGGCGCATTTCGTCGAGGGTGCGGCGGCCGGCGCCACCGGGCTGCTCGCCGCCAGCGTGTTCCATGACGGGGTGTTCAGCATCGCCCAGGCAAAGGCCGCGCTGGCAGCGGCGGGCTGGCCGGTGCGGCCGGCTGACCAGATGGCGGGGGCCGCCTGATGGCCAAGCCGGCGAAAAAGAAGCACGCCCTTCCCGCGGCCAAGGGCGAACCCCGCGCGGTAGCCCTGGCGCGGAGTATTGAGGCTGCCAAGCCCGCCAAGCTGCCGAAATCCGTCAAACGGGTGGAGAAGCGGCTGCTGTCACCCTTCGAGCCCGGCGCGCAGGCCGCCGAAGCCGCGGTGCTGGACCGGCTGTGGGGGGTGATCGAGCAGCGCCGGATCTCGGGCAGCGCCGCCACCTCGCACTCCGCCCGGCTGCTGGCGCGCGGTACGCCCAAGGTGGCGCAAAAGCTGGGCGAGGAGGCGGTGGAGCTGGTGATCGAGGCGATGATCGGTGACCGCAACGCGATCATCGCGGAAAGCGCCGATGTTCTCTACCATCTGCTGGTGCTGTGGGTGGATGCGCAGGTGAAGCCCGGCGAGGTGTGGAACGAGTTGCGCCGACGCGAAGGCATCTCCGGCATTGCCGAGAAAGCGTCACGGCCCAAGGCCATTATCCGGATGGCGCGGACCACGAAGCTGCCCTGAAGGCGGCGCGGCCGCGTGCCATTGGGGGGTACCGACGGGGGTACCGGTGGGGCGCGACCCGGCAGCACCGTGCCCCACACCGCACAGATCCGTGCCGGGGAGCGCTCGGCCGCGGTGCGCCGGCGCAGCGACAGGCGGCACATGCTGCTGCGGCGGATGCGGATGCCACGGTCGATACCGCGGGCCAGCACCAGCTCGCCGGTCCGCAGGCAGACGCCCTCGGGCGCGAAGCCGAAACGGCGGTAAAGGTGCATGGCGGCTTGGTTATCCGGGTGCACCAGCAGACGGATTCGGCCGCAGCCGGGGATTCCTGCCAGGCGCCGTATCGCCAGGCCGAGCAGCGCCCGGCCCAGGCCTCGGCCACAGGCCGCCGGTAAGACGGCAAGGTAGCCGAGCCACCAGCAAGAGGCGTCCTGCCTGTCCGGATGGGTAACGAAGAAGCCCAGCGGCTGCCCAGCGGCCTCGACCACCGTCAGCACGTGGCAGGCATTATCCAGGATTTCATCGCGAATATGCTCGACCGGACCGAGGAAACGCTCGACTTCGCCTGTTTGGAACTGGGCGAAGGAAAAGCCGCGGAGATCGTCGCGGCCGATACTGCGGTAGTGGAAAGGGGCGAAAGCCCCGCGGGTGGACATGGTAACCTGTGGGTTGTGTTGAAGCCGAAGATCGAAGCCTGGCCCAGCGGCGCCACGCTTTTCAAGCGTAGTTATAGAGGCCATTAGCAATGGCTTGCTCAATACCGTTTCAGGATAATGGAACAGTTGCTAGGAAAGCAAGTTGCATTTCGGTGACAAATCGAATTTTTACAGGCTGAAAGAGCTTTCAGCCCTAATATTCATGGTAACCCACCGCGACATCGAGATGAGATGACGTGGTTAATTTCCTCAGGACTTTGGCTATCGTCACCTTCGAGCGGAATTTTTACTGGTAATTTGGTGATCCGCAAGAAATCGAGGAGCCAGGTCCGCCGCCGCACAACACGCTTCCCGCGGTGCTGACCGCAGCCTATCCTGGGCAAATGAGCGTCTCCGGCCTGCCCCCCTATGACCCGCAGAATATTTTTGCCCGCATCCTGCGTGGCGAAATCCCCTGCAAGGCGGTGCTCGACACCGAGCACGCGCTGGCCTTTCACGACATCAGCCCGCTGACGCCCACCCACATCCTGGTGATCCCGAAGGGCGAGTGGGTCTCGGCTGCGGATTTTCACGCCGGCGCGGAGCCCGCGGCCATCGCCGGCTTCTGGCGCGCCGTCGCCCGGATAGGCCAGCCGCTTGAGGCCGGGGGGTACCGCATCCTGTCCAACATGGGGCCGGATGCGGGCCAGGAAGTGCCGCATTTCCACGTCCATGTGTTCGGCGGCCAGCCGCTTGGCCCGATGTTGAAACGAGGCTGAAGCCATGCGCATCACCGACATCCGCGAGATCACCCAGCCGATCGCCTCACCGATCCGCAACGCCTATATCGACTTCACCAAAATGACGACCAGCCTGGTCGCGGTCGTCACCGATGTGGTGCGCGATGGCCGGCCGGTGGTTGGCTACGGCTTCAATTCGAACGGCCGCTACGGCCAGGGCGGGCTGATCCGTGAACGCTTCCGCAACCGGGTGCTGGAAGCCGAACCGGCGTCGCTGCTGGATGACGCCCGCGACAACATTGACCCGGCCAAGGTCTGGGCGGCGATGATGACCAACGAGAAGCCTGGCGGGCATGGCGAACGCTCAGTCGCCGTGGGCACGGTCGACATGGCGGTGTGGGACGCGGTGGCGAAGATCGAAGGCAAACCGTTGTTCCGCCTGCTGGCTGAGCGGCACGGGCGCCAGGCCAACCCGCGCGTCTTCGTCTACGCCGCCGGTGGTTATTACTACCCGGGGAAGGACAATACGGCGCTGCGCGGTGAAATGCGCTCCTACCTCGACCGCGGCTACGATGTGGTGAAAATGAAGATCGGCGGCGCGTCGATCTCCGAGGACGCGGCGCGGATCGAGGCGGTGCTGGCCGAGCTTGGCAACCAGGCGCGGCTCGCTGTCGACGCCAATGGGCGCTTCGATCTGGAGACCGCCATCGCCTACGCCAGGATGCTGCGGCAATACCCGCTCTTCTGGTACGAGGAAGCCGGCGATCCGCTGGACTACGCGCTGCAGGCCGCGCTGAGCGAGTTCTACCCCGGCCCGATGGCCACCGGCGAAAACCTGTTCAGCCACCAGGACGCCCGCAACCTGCTGCGCCACGGCGGCATGCGGCCGGACCGCGACTGGCTGCAATTCGACTGCGCATTGTCCTACGGCCTGGTGGAATACCTGCGCACGCTGGACGTGTTGGCACAATTCGGCTGGTCCCCCACTCGGTGCATCCCGCATGGCGGGCATCAGATGTCGCTGATGATCGCCGCCGGGCTGGGGCTGGGCGGCAATGAAAGCTACCCCGACCTTTTCCAGCCCTATGGCGGCTTCCCCGACGGCGTTCACGTCGCCGACGGCCATGTAACCTTGCCAGAGCTGCCGGGCATCGGCTTCGAAGGCAAGGCAGACCTGTTCGGGGTGATGCGGGGGCTCGGCGAGGGATAGGGCGCATGGGTGCTCCAAACCGGGGCGTGACCAACCAGCCCTGCTGCGGGCCACGTTCGCCCCCACCCTTGCCGACCCCCTGCCCGCTACCGACATGCGGATGATGACCGTCACCTCAATCTTCGAAGCCCGTACCGCCCTGGATGCCGCCGGGCAGTTGCCCGAGGATGAGATGGAGTTGGGCGCAGTCGCGCTGCAACTGGCGCGGGTCGATCAGCCGGAGCTGGATGTCGCGGCGGCTACCGCGGTTCTCAGTGACCTCGCAAAGCGTGCCGTTGCCCTGGCTATCGCCAATCCCGCTGCCGATGCCGGCGATGCCGAGGCCAGGCGCAGGCTGCTGGCCGGGCTGATCCATGATGAGATGGGTTTCGGCGGCGATGCCAACAATTATGACGACCCCGCGAATGCCAATCTGGCGTCGGTGCTGGCGCGGCGGCAGGGATTGCCAGTGGCGCTGGGCATCCTGTGGCTGCATGCGGCCGAGGCGGCGGGGTGGGAGGCGCATGGCATCGACTTCCCCGGGCATTTCCTGCTGGCGCTGACCGGCGTGGGCGGGCCGGCACTGGTCGACGTGTTCCATGGTGGGCGGCGGATGGAAGCACCCGACTTGCGCGCCCTGCTCAAGCGCCTGGAGGGCCCGAAGGCCGAATTGAGGCCTGGGATGATGATCGCGATGGGCAAGCGCGCGGTGCTGTTGCGGCTGCAAAACAATATTAAGCTGCGCCGGCTTCGGGCGCAGGACATCGAGGGCGCGCTGGAATGCGTCGAGGACATGGCGCGGCTGGCGCCAATGAACCCGCTGCTGTGGCGTGAGGTGGGGATAATGAATAATCGCCTTGAGCGAATCGGCGCCGCTTTGATGGCGTTGGAGAAGTCGCTGGCTCTGGCGCCGCAAGCGGAGGGCGCCGGCCGCATCCGGGAGCTGATCGAGGAACTGCGACACCGGTTGAACTGACTCCCGCCGGGTGGCAAGCAGGCGGCATCCGACCGGGTGCCGCAGGCCCCACAACAGGAGCGGCGGTATGACCTTGCGTGTGGCGGTCCAGATGGACCCGATGGACAGCATCAATATCGATGGCGACAGCAGCTTTGCGCTGATGCTGGAGGCGCAGGCGCGAGGCCATAAGCTGTGGCATTACAGCGTGCGCCAGCTGACCCTGTCCTCCGGCCGCGTCACCTGCTGGGCGCAGCCGGTCTCGGTACAGCGTGAGCGCGGCGCGCATTACGAGTTCGGCGCGATGGTAGAGCTGGACCTGGCTACAGATGTCGACGTGGTGCTGATGCGGCAGGATCCACCATTCGATATGGCCTACATCACCGCCACTCACATGCTGGAGCACATCCACCCCGCCACGTTGGTGGTGAATGATCCGGCGCAGGTGCGCAACGCACCAGAGAAGCTGTTCGTGCTCCACTTCCCTGAGCTGATGCCAGAGACGTTGGTTACGACCGATCTGCGCGCCATCACGAAGTTCCGCGCCCGGCATGGCGACATCATCATCAAGCCGCTGTTCGGCAATGGCGGCGCAGGGGTGTTTCACCTCCGGCCGGAAGACAGCAACCTGAATTCGCTGGTCGAGATGTTCACCGAACGCTCGCGCGAGCCGCTGATGGTGCAGCAATACCTGCCGGCGGTGCGGGAGGGCGATAAGCGCGTCATCCTGATCGACGGTAAGGCAATGGGCGGCATCAACCGGGTGCCGGCCGCAGGCGAGTCGCGCAGCAACATGCATGTCGGCGGCCGGCCGGAGCCCACCGTGCTGACCGATCGCGAGCATGAGATTTGCGCCATCATCGGCCCGGAGCTCAAGGCGCGGGGCATGATCTTCGTTGGCATCGGCGTGATCGGCGGCTACCTGACCGAAATAAACGTGACATCGCCGACGGGGCTGCAGGAGCTAGCGCGGTTCGACGGCGTTCATCTCGAGCGGAACATCTGGGACGCGATCGAAGCCAGGCGCGCGAAATAAGGATGCGAATCAATACGCGATGTGCGCAGCGTCGGTCCTGAATGAGGGGAGCCCATCATGGCCATGAGCAGAAGCGCGCCGATCTTTGAGATCTATACCGATCGCAAGGGAGAGTTCCGCTGGCGCGCCCGGGCCCGAAACGGGAATCTGTTGGCGGCTGCCAGCGAAGGTTATGCGGCGCGGCGGGATGCGGTGCACTGCGCCAAGCTG
>JACMRO010000189.1 GCA_014376425.1 Rubritepida sp. | reverse complement strand
TGGCGGTGGGGGGCCCGCCACCCGCACCCCGCGGCGCACTGCTCGAAGCGGCGCGCGCCCGACTGGCGCCGCTGCCTCTGCGGCCGGGCGACCGGCTGCTGTCGCTGGGGCTCGCGGCCGACAATACTCCGGCGCGGTTGGCCCGGCGCGCGGGTGCGCTAGTGACGCTGGTCATCGCCGCCACCGCCACGCTGCTGCGCCCGCACCGGGCCGCGGGCGACGCGGCGGGGCTGCGCGCCGCCCTGTTCGCGCCGCACGCGCCGTTTGACGCGGTGCTGCTGGCGCGCGACGACCCGGCGGCAATGGCTCTGTTCACCGCCGAAGCCCGGGCGCTGCCCTGGGCGGTGCTGCCCGAGCCCACAGTCTCCGCGCTGCCGATGGCATCGGTCGGGGATGCAGGCCCGGGGCCCGCCGGCTGTGTGCTGGCCGAGAGCCTGGAGCCGGTGGTCGGCGAAGCCTGGTCGCTGCTGCGCGACCCGCCCGCTCTGCAGCTGCTGGGTGCTGATGACTCGGCCGCGCTGGGGGGGCTGCTCGGGTCGTGCCGGATGGTGCTGGCGCCGAACCTGGCTGGTGCCTGGCCCGGCCTGGCACTGGCCGCGGCGGAGGCGGGCGTGCCCTGCCTCGACGGCCTCGACCCCGCCGATGCGAGAGCCAGCGCCGCCGCCATTCAGAGGCTGCTGGGTGCGGGGGCTGTCGTGGCGCGCAGGCCCGCCCCGGTGACGTGGGATGGGCTGGCGCTGGCGGTGCTGCGCTTCGACCCGATGCACCCGCCGCGGCCCACCGCCGGACGGCCCGCCGCCAGCTTGCCGGCCGACCCGGGCGAGACCTGGGCGCTGACCGCAATCCGCCGGGCATGAGACTGCTGCTCGACATCCAGGGAGCCCAGGGCGGCAGCCGGCATTCCGGCCTGGGCCGCTATTCGCTGGAATTGGCCCGCGCACTAGCCGCGACCCGCGGCAGACATGAGGTTTTGCTGCTGCTGAACGGCCTGATGGCGAAGTCGGCCGATGCGCTGCAGGCCGAGTTCGCGCCGCTGCTGGGGCTGGGCGCCATCCATCGCTTCACCCCACCCGAGAGCTGCGCCGCGGGGTCCAACCCGCACCACTCCGCCAGGCTGCTGGCCGAGCAGATACGTGCCCAGGCCATTTTAGCGCTCGAGCCTGACATGGTCCATGTCGGCAGCCTGTTCGAAGGCTGGAACGAGCCGCTGGTCACCACCTGGCCCGAGGCCTTGGGCGGGCCCAGGATGGTGGCCACGCTGCACGACCTGATTCCGCTCAGCCGCCCGGCCGAGTATCTGGAAGGCGCCTGGCGTGAGGCCGGGCTGGTGCCCTGGTACATGCGCCACCTGGCGGCGTTGCGGGACATGGATGGGCTACTGTGCAACTCAGGCGCGACGCTGGCGGAAGGTGCCGCCATGGCCGGCATCGAGGCCGGCCGGCTGTGCGCGATTGGCGGTGGGGTGACGTCGCATTTCCGGCCTGATCGCGGCCAGCCGCCCCTGCCCGGGCGTTATCTGCTGTGCCTGGGGCTGAACGATGCCCGCAAGAACGAGGCGCGGCTGATCGAGGCGATGGCGCTACTGCCGGCGGCATTGCGAAAAGGGCTGACGCTTGCGGTGACCGGCAGCGCACCGGCCGCAGAGCTGGCGCGGCTCGCAGCGCGGGCCGGGTTGGCGGAGGGTACGATCCGCCATCTCGGCATCGTGCCCGACGCCGCGCTGCCGGCGCTGTACAGCCATGCCGCACTCTTCGTTCTGCCCTCGCTGGCCGAGGGCTTCGGCCTGCCGCTGGCCGAGGCGATGGCCTGCGGCGCCCCGTTCTGCGCCAGCCGCGTGGGTGCGCTGCCCGAGTTGGCGGGCCGCGACGATGTGTTGTTCGACCCGTTGGATGTCGCGGACATGGCGCGGGTGATGGGGGCGATCCTGGCCGATGCCGGCCTGGCCGCGGCGCTGCGCCGTCACGGGCCGACGGAAGCGGCACGGCACAGCTGGCCTGATGCCGCGCGCCGCGCCTGGGCCGCGATGGAGCGCTGGTCCGGCCCGCCGCGCCTGGGCAGGCCTACCCTGGCGGTCACAGGTCCGGTGCCGCCGCAACCCTCGGGCATCGCCGAATACGCCGCCGAACTGCTGCCCGAGCTGGCGGCGCATTACGCCACCACCGTGGTCAGCGATGCGCCGCCCACCCGCGGGCCGGTGGCCGGCATGGCATGGGTCTCCCCCGCCGAATTCGCCCGCCACCCCTATGCCTTCGACCGGGTGCTGCACCAGCTGGGGAACGCCGCGGTGCACCACGAACAGCACACGACGCTGCTGCAGCTGCGCCCCGCCGTCACGGTGCTGCACGACGTGGCGCTGCCGGAATACCGGCAATGGGCGGCGCAGCAGGGCGGTCAGTCGCTGACCGAGGCGATCTACCGCAACCATGGCTATCCCGGCCTGCTGGCGGCGCTGGCGGGCAGCCCGGCGCAGGTCGCCGCCTCACTGCCGATGTCGGCCGAGGTGCTTGAGCAGAGCCTGGCGGTGCTGGTGCACTCCGGCGCGGCGGCTGCGATCCTGCGCGACTGCTACGGTGCCACCCTGGCCAGCGCCGTGCAGGTCGTGCCCCATCTGCGCCGTCTGCCGCCCTCGCCTGACCCCTGGCGTGACCCCTGGCGTGACCGGGCGACAGTGCGCGCCAGGCTGGGGCTTCCGCCTGGTGGTCTGGTGGTGACCAGCTTCGGCGCCTGCGTGCCGAAGAAGCTGCCGGTGCGGCTGGTCGAGAGCTTCGCCGCCGCGGCTTTGCAGGGCGCGACGCTGGTCTTCGCGGGCGCCTCGCAAGCGGGCCTGGCGGATGTGCTGCGCGCCGCGGCGCGGGCCTGCCGCCTGCCGCCCGCCGCCCTCGTGCTGACCGGCGGCCTGGACCGGGCGGTCTACGAGGACTGGCTGGCCGCCACCGACATCGCGGTGCAGCTGCGCGGCGCACATCAGGGCGAAACCAGCGGCGCGTTGGCCGACGCCATGGCGGCCGGGCTGGCCTGCATCGTCAATATTCGCGGCAGCATGGCGGAATTGCCGCCCGACGCGGCACGTCTGCTGCCGGCAGACTTCACCGACGCTGAACTTGCGGCGGCGCTGGCCGGGCTGGCGGCCGGCCCGCAGGAGCGCCGGTCGCTGGGCCAGGCTGCGCGCCGCTGGGTCGCCGCCCAGCTGGATCCCGCCGGCATCGCGCTACGTTACCGGGACATCATCGAGCGGGCGCATCGCGCACCCCTGGCAGCCGTCTTGGCCGCGGCGGCAAGGATGCCGTCACCCGGCGCGGGGCTGGCGGCGCAGCTGGCACGGGCGCTGGCGGCCAGCTTTCCGTCCCTGCGGCAGGGACGGCTTTACTTGGACGAGGCCGCAGGATGGGATCGGGCGCAATTCGCCGCCCTGCACGCCACGCTACGGCCCGAACCGGCGCGCTGGCAGGGCGAGGGCTGGCAGGAAGCGCATCGCGCGCTGGCCGAGCGCTTCGACCTGGAACATCCAGCAGCCGCTGATCGACCGCTGCGGTTCCAGCCCGGCGACATGCTGCTAACCGCCGGAAAGCATCCAGCGCCGCCGGGTATTCGCCGGCTGGCCAGCCTCACTCCGCCGGCGTGAGGCTCTTGATCAGGTCGAAGACCCGCTTACGGACCGACGCGTCGGTGATGCGGTAATAGGCCCGCACCAGTTCCAGCGTTTCGCGGCGATGCAACGTGTCGTCCTCGAACCCTTCCTGGTTTTCGGCGAAGCCGGCCATGCGGCGGGTAACGGCCATCGAGCCGCCCATTGCGTCGGGCATGTCGTCGAAGAAAAAGCCGATCGGGACGTCGAGCACTCGGGCCAGGTCGAACAGGCGGGAGGCACCGATGCGGTTGACCCCACGCTCATACTTCTGGACCTGCTGGAAGGTAAGGCCCAGCGCATCGCCCAGCTTTTCCTGCGACATGCCGAGCAGGGTGCGTCGCAGGCGCACCCGCCCGCCGACATGAACATCGATCGGGCTGGGCCGATGCTCCTTTTCGCCGCGTTCAATAGTGTCTTCGGAGGCCATACGCTGCTTCATTCTCTCCCGCTTCGAGGCATTGAACCCCTCCCTGAGATGGTACCGGAATTCACAGAGACCAGGAAATGACCTGATCCATCATTAGAATACCGTCCATGCGTGTTAACCATTGGCTAGGCTATCGGGAACACGTCGTCAATATTTTTGCGCCGTCTCAATTCTGGGATGATCGGCAAGCTTCTGCTAGACGAGTTATTCTACCCAGCATTCCCAGCAATAGGAGGGCGATGGCAAGTAAGAATGGTGTAAGTAGTCCCAGCCGGCTGAACACTGTGACCGAACCCTGGCCAGGCAGGCGTGTGGACACTGTCCCCGTCTCGCCCAGCCCCATTCGCACCAGCAGCACGCCGCGTGCGTCGAACACCGCTGAAATCCCGGTCTGCGCGGCGCGGACCATGGGCAGGCCTTCCTCGACGGCGCGCAGCCGCGCGGCCGCCAGGTGCTGGAAAGGGCCTGCCGAGCGGCCGAACCACGCGTCGTTCGTAATGTTCAGCAGCCAGGCCGGCCGCTGCTCGCCCACCACGCCGCCAGGAAAAATCACTTCGTAACAGATCAGCGGCCCGGCCGGGGGCAGCCCTGCGACCGAGAAGTTGCGCAAGGCCGGACCAGCGGAGAAGTCCATCCCACCCGTCACCATCCGGATGGGCAGCAGCCCACCCAGCGGCATGTACTCGCCGAACGGCACCAAATGCACCTTGTCCGTCACGCCCAGCACCGTGCCGTCGCGGCCTACGCCTACCAGGCTGTTAAAGACGCGGGCCAGCCGGCCATTGGCGTCCCATTCGGCGCGGATCGCGCCGGCCATCAGCACCGCGTTGTCGGGCAGGGCGGCAGCCACCAAACGCCGGGCCTGCTCGTCCTGATCAAGCAGGAAGGGGCTGGCGGTCTCCGGCCAGATCACGGCGATGGGTGTCTGGCCATCGGCTTGCCGCACCGCGCGCGCGCCCAGCTCGGTCAGCGCCAGGTAGCGCTGGAAGATCGGCAGCCGCTGGCTTTCCTGCCACTTCACATCCTGGGCGATGTTGCCCTGCACCAGCACCAGCCGTACCGGCTGTGCTTCGGGCGCCGGCAGGGCCAGGCGCCAGGCGCCCAGGCCCATCCAGGCCAGCAGCACCGCGACCCCGGCCCCGGCCCAGCGCCAGTCGCGCAGCGCCGGCAGGCAGGCCAGCCACACGGTGAGCAGCGACAGTCCGTGCACGCCGAGATAGGCGGCCGGCTGCAATGGCAGCGCGGCGAAGGCCCAGGCGGTGCCGATCAGGTTCCAGGGAAAGCCGGTGAAGAGGACGCCGCGCAGCATTTCAGCCAGTACCCAGGCCCCGGAGAAAGCCAGCACCCGGCGCCAGCCTGGGGCGGCCCACCAGGCCGCCACTGCCGGGATGACGCTGAACACGGCGACCGGCAGCGCCAACCCCGGCGC
>JACMRO010000015.1 GCA_014376425.1 Rubritepida sp. | reverse complement strand
GGAGTACCCGGCCGTCGAGCTCGTGCCTGTCTATCTGGAGAACCCGGCCCGCGCCTTCCCCAAGGGGGCCTTGCTGCCCGTGCCCATCGCCTGCGCCGTGCGCTTCGGCCGCCCAGTTGCGCTGGCCGCCGGCGAGCAACGTGCGGCCTTCCTGGAACGCGCCCGCGCGGCAGTGGTGGAGCTGGCGGCATGAGCAAGCTCGCCATCCTGTTCAGTGGCGTGCTGGGGCTGCTGCTGGTCGCCTCGCTGATCGGCCTTCTGCTGGCCCGGCGCGGCGCCACCCCCACCATCGACAACCTGAACGCTCGCATCCGCGCCTGGTGGGTGATGATCGCAATCTTCGGCATCAGCGTGGCCATAGGGCCGGGGGCGACGATGGTGCTGTTCACCCTCATCTCCTTCTATACCCTGCGCGAGTTCATCTCCCTCACGCCCACCCGCCCGGCCGACAACCTGCCGCTGGTCGCCGCCTTCTACCTGTTCCTGCCCGGGCGGTACTGGCTGATCTGGACGGAATGGTACGGGCTGATGTCCATCCTCATCCCGGCCTACGGCTTCGTGCTGCTGCCCTGCCTGACGGCGGCGCGTGGCGATGTGGACGACTTCCTGCTGCGTGTCGCGCGCACCCAGTGGGGGCTGATGTTGACGGTTTACTGCATCAGCCACGCGCCCGCCCTGCTGACGCTGGACATCGCCGACTACCGGCACGAGGCCTATCTGCTGCTGTTCTTTCTGCTCACCGTCAGCCAGTTCAGCGATGTCGCGCAATACGTCGTGGGCAAGCTGTTCGGCCGGCGCCGCATGGCGCCCGTGGTCAGCCCGTCAAAGACCTGGGAGGGGCTGCTGGGCGGCGGTGCCACGGCCATGGCGCTGGGCGCGGGGCTGTGGTGGATCACGCCGTTCAGCCCGCTGGTGGCGGCGGCGATGGCGCTGCTGATCGTGGTGATGGGGTTCTTTGGCGGCATCGTGCTGTCGGCGGTCAAGCGCTCGATGGGAGGGAAGGACTGGGGCAGCATAGTGCAGGGCCATGGCGGGGTGCTGGACCGGATGGATTCGGTGGCCTTCTCGGCGCCGATCTTCTTTCACATCACCCGGTTCTTCTACACCGCCTGATTAGCGCCAACGCCGGTGGTCCGGTTAGCGCCATCGCGGGTGGCCTAATTTGCACCGCCGCCGGTGGCCTGGTTTGCGCCACCGCCGATGGCATGACTACGCCACCGATTTTGGCCTGATCAGCGCCATCGCCGGTGCATCCACAGCCACTGGCCGGGATATTCCCGCACCCAGCCCTCGATGACCTGGTTCAGCAGCGCCGTGGCCGGCTCGATGGCGACCTTGCCGGTGGCGTCCCGCGGCAGGTCGAACGGCCCTTCCAGCAACACGCGGAAGCGGCCGCCGGGCGTGCGGACCGCGCGCATGCCATAGACCGGCACGTCGAAGCGCCGCGCCAGACGCGCCAGGAAGGGATTGGCGGCCACAGGCTGGCCGAAGAACGGCACCCGCGGCCCGCGGCCGAAACGCTGGTCGATCAGCATGCCGAGGTTCAGCCCCCCATCCAGCGCCTCGGCCATGCGGATGGGCGCCATCATGCCCGTCGGGATCAGCCGGCCCATGATCGGCTCGCGCATCGCGGTGATGTCGGCGGCGATGCGGTGGTTGTTGGGGGTGCGGTACAGGATGGCGGCGTGCTGGCCATGGGCGTGCGCGGACACCGCCGGCAATTCCCAGTTCGCCAGATGGGCGCCGAAGACCAGCACCGGGCCGCCGCCAGTGCCCATCGCGGCAAAGCGCGCCAGCGAATCCGGGTCGGGATCGATGCGATGGGCGAATAGATGCGCGAGGTGGACGTATTCGCAGGCCGTGCGGCCCAGATTATCCCAGGCCGCGCGCGCCGTGGCACGATGCCAGGCGGCGTCCTGCCCGGGGAAGGCCAGGCGCAGGTTGGCGGCGACGATGCGCTGCGTGGGCGTGAACGGGCCGACCACGCGGGCCACCGCACCGCCGAGGGCGGGCGCCACGGTCGGCCCCAGCAGACGCATCAGGGCGAAGAACGCACGCACCAGCACCGCCAGCGCCCAGTCGCCAGCCCCGCGCGATCGCCCGGCGATCGTCGCGCGGCTCACAGCGTGACGACCACCTTACCGAACACCTTACGGGCTTCGAGCTTGGCCAGCCCCTCGCCGAACCGCTCCAGCGGCAGCAGGCTGTCGATCACCGGCGCAATCCCGCCCGCCATCTTCTCCAGCCCCTCGGCGACGCAGCGGATCGGCGAGCCGAAACTGCCCTGGATGCGCAGCTGGCGCTGGAAGATCATCATCAGATTGGTCTCGGCCGACACGCCGGAGGTGGAGCCGCAGGTGACCAGCCGCCCGCCCATCCGCAGCGACAACAGGGACGCCGCCCAGGTCGCCGCGCCGACATGTTCGAACACCACATCGACGCCGCGCTTGGCGGTGATCTTGCGGGCAATGCTTTCGAACCGTTCGGTGGCGTAGTTCACCACATGGTCCACGCCCAACGCCTCGGCGGCCGCGCGCTTGGCCTCGGAGCCGATGGTGCCGATCACGGTGCAGCCCAGCGCCTTGGCCATGCGCACCGCGATGGTGCCGATGCCCGAGCCCACGGCGTGGATGATGATGGTCTCACCCGGCTGCAGCCGGGCGTTGTCGAACAGCATGTGCTGCACGGTGGCGTAGGTGACTGCGGCGGTGGCGGCGTGCTCGGGCGGCACGCCCGCGGGCACCGGCACGCACAGCCGCGCGGGCACATTGGTGATTTCCTGCGCGAAGCCATCCAGGTGGAAGCCGCGCAAGCCGGCGATGGCCTCGCACAGATTGTCGCGGCCAGCCTGGCAGGTCGGGCAGACCCCGCAGGTGATGGCGCCATAGGGCACCATCAGCGCGCCCACCGGCAGGCTGACGCCCGCGCCGCAGGCGATGACCTCGC
>JACMRO010000188.1 GCA_014376425.1 Rubritepida sp. | reverse complement strand
CCCGGGCGCTACGTGCTGAAGCACGATGACACCACCCGCACCACATTCGTCGGCGACCACCCCGAGGGCGCGGACCTTGCCTTCATGCTCCGCCGAGCCGGAGATCAACGCGTGCTGTTGATGGAGCGGCTGGAAGGGGTGGAGGTCGGCGTTGGCGCCTATTTCGATGGCAGTCGCTTCCTCCGCCCAGCCTGCATCGACTTCGAGCACAAGCGTTTCTTCCCCGGCGAGATGGGGGAGATGACGGGCGAGATGGGCACCCTGGCCGCTTACGACCATTCCGAGCCTCTTTTCGCGGCGACTTTGGATCGTCTGGCACCGCGTTTCGCCGAGGCCCGGCACGTCGGCTACGTGAACCTTAACCTGATCGTCGACGAGCGTGGCATCTGGCCATTGGAATTCACCTGCCGCTTTGGAAATCCCGGCTTCGCCGTGTTGGCCGCGCTGCAGCGGGATGGCTGGGGTGACCTTCTGGCCCGCATGGCCGCAGGACCCTCAGCCGGCCCGCCTGCACATTTCGCCACGCTCCCGGGCTGGTCCGTCGCCATCGTCCTGACCGTGCCGCCCTTTCCCGCCCATACCGAAACCTCCCCGTCAGAAGATGATCCACCGGTCTTTTTCCTGCGACCCCCCGAGGGTGCGGAATTGGACCATTACCATCTGGTAGACATGCGGATGGAGAACGGCCAGTTGCTGGGTCGACGCCGCTCCGGCCACCTGATGATCGTCACCGGCACCGGCTTGACTGTGCAGGCGGCCCAGGAAAGCGCCCGCGCGCGGGCGCGAAACGTCGTAGCCCCTGAGCTGCGCTGGCGCACTGATATCGGCGACCGCTTCCTGCATAACGAGCGGGAACGGCTTCGCTCCCTGGGCTGGCTACCCTGACATCACGCCTCCTGACTTCAGAAGATGACGGTGGCGGTCAGCGCGATGGCAGACATGAAGCCAGGTGCGGCGCCGGCCACGCCCAGACCTCCTGGGGGGCAGAGCCTTCGGGCCCTTGCTGGGTGGTGTCGGGGGGAAAAGCCCTCCTGACGGAGCCGCCCTCCCTCCCCTCAGTTTACCGCCGGTTGGGTCCAGCCTCGCTCAGCGCCAGGTTCTGTTGCGCGAGGTCGGCGGTGGGGGTGTCGGGGGCTAGGGTGAGCACGCGTTGCCAGTCGGTTCGTGCACCTTCAGCGTCATTGCGCAATTGCCGCAGGATGCCGCGTTCGAGCAGGGCTTCGGGATTTTCAGGCGCCACTGCCAGGGCGCGCTGCACGGTCGTCAGGGCTTCGTCGGCACGGTCCAGGTTGCGCAGCGCGGCGGCGCGGAAGGTCAGCGCTTCGGCGCGGTCCGGGTCGATGGCCAGGGCGCGGTCCAGGTCGGCCAGGGCTTCGCTGTAGCGCCGCATTGTGCCCAGGGTGACAGAGCGGTCGGTCAGCAGGTCGGCGTCGTTCGGGTTGAGGGTCAGCGCCATGGTGCTGGCAGCGAAGGCGCGGCCAGGGTCGCCGGCCATCATCCAGGCCTGCCCGGCCTGGGCGAAGACGGCAGCGCGCGCGGCGGCGCTGCCCTGGCTGCCGGTCGCCAGGCGTTCAAGCTGTTCGGCGGCGCGGTCGGGTTCGCCGATGGTAAGCTGGCCGAGTGCCGCGCAGTGCCGGGCACCCTCGCCGCCGCCAGTGGCTTCCCAGGCGTCGGCGAAGGTCAACGCGCCTTCCGGATCGTCGCGCAGCATGGCCAGGCAGCGTTCGTATTCGGCGCCATCGGCCAGCCGGGGCGGTTCGGGCGGCAGCGGCAATTCAATGCCGTTCTCAGCGTCGGCGCCGTAATACCACCAGGCCCCTGTGGCGCTGGCGAGCAGGAACACGGCCGCCAGCACGGCGAAGATGAGGGGGCGGGCAGACTTCACGACTTTCATGATAACCCAGCTTGCTTTGCGGCGCGAACCCGTGCCCTGGTGACGGCATGAATAAACGCTTGATGGTGGTGGGGCTGGGTTATTCGGGCGCCGTGGTGGCGGCGGCCGCCGCTGCGGACGGCTGGGAGGTGGTGAGCACCACGCGCGGCGTCGTGGGTCCGGGCCAGGTGGCGTTTGCCCAGGCCGGTGCGGCGTTGCCCGGCATCACCCATCTGCTGATGACGGCGCCGCCGGGTGAGGCGGGCGACCCGTTTCTTGCCACGCATGGCGCGGCGCTGCCTGGCGGGCTGCGCTGGGCGGGCTACCTGTCCACCACTGGCGTGTATGGCGACCGTGACGGGGGCTGGGTGGATGAGGCGACGGCGCCCGCGCCCGGTCAGCCGCGCAGCATCCGCCGTCTGGGGGCTGAATTGGCGTGGCGGGAGGCCGCATCGGGCCGTTTCGCACTCGACCTGTTCCGGGTCGCCGGCATCTACGGCCCCGGGCGCAGCGTGCTGGACGATGTGCGGTCCGGCCAGGCACGGCGGACCGTCAAGCCCGGGCACGCCTTTGGCCGCATCCATGTGGCGGATATCGGCCGCGCCGTGCTGGCCGCCATGGCGCGGCCCCCGCTACGGGTGCGGGTGCTCAACCTGACAGATGACGAGCCGGCCGAGAGCGCCGTGGTGGTTGCGCACGGGGCCACGTTGCTGGGCGTGCCACCGCCGCCCGAACGCGACTACGCACAGGCGGCGGCAGGCATGAGCGACATGGCGCGCAGCTTCTGGAGCGAGAACCGCCGCGTCAGCAATGTCGCCACGAAGGCCGCACTGGGGCTGGCGTGGCTCTACCCGACGTACCGGGAGGGCCTGGCTGCCATCATGCGATCAGGCGGCTGATTGTGCTGGTCAACAGCGCCAGGTCCTGCGGCCGGGAAAGCCGATGGTCGCCATCCTTGACCAGGGTGATGCGGACATCGTCGCCCTCGGTAGCCTCGATGAAACGCAGCGCGTGCTTCCAGGGCACCTCGGTGTCGCGCATCCCGTGCAGGATACGGACCGGGAATCGAAAGGGCAGCTTGCCGCCGAGCACCGACTGGCGGCGGCCGTCCTCGATCAGCGCGCGGGTGATGGGGTAGCCCTCGCCATACTGGGAAGGCGCCGTCCAGACGCCTTCGCGGGCGATGGTGGCGCGGATGGCGGGGCTGAATTGCGGCCACATCAGCTCTTCGGTGAAGTCGGGCGCGGGGGCGATACCGACCATGGCATGCAACCGCCCGGGCTGGGCGCGGGCGAGCAATGCTGCGATCCAGCCGCCCATCGAAGAGCCCACCAGGATCTGCGGCCCGCTGGTGAGGTTGTCCAGCACGGTGGCGGCATCGGCCGCCCAGCGGCCGATCGTCCCATCGGTGAAGGCGCCGCCGGATGCGCCATGGCCCTGGTAGTCGAAGCGGCAGAATGCCTGCCGTTTCTCCTGGCACCAGGTGGAAAGGGCTTCGGCCTTCGCGCCGGCCATGTTCGACTTGAAGCCGCCCAGGAACAGGATGCCTGGACCGTTGCCGGCTGTGCGCCGATAGGCGAGTGGCGTGCCGTCGGCCGCGGCGATGGTTCCGGTTTCTTCCATGGGGCGAGCATAGCATGGGCACTCGCCATTGCCGCCGGCCGGACTATATTATGATCAGATGATCCATTATCGCCTCCGCTGCGAAGCGGGCCATGAATTCGAAAGCTGGTTCGCCAACGCCGCCGGTTTCGACCGGCAGGCGGCAGCGGGGCTGGTGGAGTGCCCGGTGTGCGGCGGCGATCGGGTGACCCGCGCGCTGATGACGCCGGCGGTGGGACGAAAGGGCCGCAAGCGGCAGGCCGAGCCAATGGCCGAGGCACCACCACCGGCCCCGGCCCAGCTTAACTCGCCCGAGAAGATGGCGGCGGGCCCGATGCCGGCACAGCTGGTCGCCCTTCTGCAACGCATGCGCGGCGAGGTTGAGAAAAACTGCGACTATGTCGGTGGCGGTTTTGCCGAGGAGGCACGGCGCATCCACCATGGCGAGGTGCAAACGCGCGGCATCTATGGCGAGGCGACGGAGGCGGAGCGCGAGGCGCTGAGCGACGAGGGGATCGAGGTGGGTCGTATCCCCTGGATCCCCCGCGCTGACGGTTAGCCGCGCGGCAACTCCTGCTCGACCAGCGCCGAGAAGAACCCCACCCCATAGGGCGCCGCATCGTCGTTGAAGTCATATTTCGGGTGATGAACCGGCACGCCGCCACGCCCATCCGGCGCGCGCTGGCCCAGCTTGACGAAGGCGCCCGGCCGGCGCTCCAGCATGTAGGAGAAGTCCTCCGCGCCCATGATCGGCGGCCGCTTGCGGATGATGCCGTCGGCCGGGAACACCTTCGCCGCCGCCTGCGCCGCCAGCCCGGCCTCGCGCTCATGGTTGACCGTCACCGGGTAGCCGGGCTGCCAGTCCACCGTGATCTGCGCCTCGAACGCCTCGCCCACCGCGGCGCAGATGCGCTTGAGGTGGCCCTCCACCGCCGCGCGGGTGTCCTTGTTCAGGGTGCGGATGGTGCCGTGGATGTCCGCGGTTTCCGGGATGACGTTGGACGCGCTGCCGGCATTGAACTGACACAGGCTGATGACGACGCTGTCCAGCGGGTCGACGCGGCGGGAGACGATGGACTGCAGCGCCACCACCAGCTGCGCGCCGACCAGCACGGGGTCGATGGCCATGTGCGGCCGCGCCGCGTGGCCGCCCAGGCCGCGGATGTG
>JACMRO010000187.1 GCA_014376425.1 Rubritepida sp. | reverse complement strand
GGTCTACGACCTGCTGCGCCACACCTCGGGCCTCGCCTATGCGGAGCTGACGCAGAATACACCGGTCAAGGAAGCCTACATGCGGGCCGGGCTGTGGGCCCAGGGCCGTGACTTTGACGGCCGTACCGGTACGCCGGAGGAGTTCACCCGGGGACTTGCGCAGGCGCCGCTGGCGCGCCAGCCGGGCACCACCTGGGAGTACAGCCTGTCCAGCGACGCGCTGGGCCGCGTGGTCGAAGCGGCCTCCGGTCAGCGGCTGGAAGCTTTCCTCGAAGCCCGCCTGTTCCGGCCGCTGCGGATGGCAAGTTCGGGCTTCGCGCTGGCCGCCGGCGGCGCCGCGCGGCTCGCCATGCACAGCGGCGTCGACCCGGCGTTGAACAACCAACCAGTCACCATGATCGATGTCGGCCAGCCGCCGGGCAATGCCTCAGGCGGCGCCGGCGGCGTGTCGACGGCAGCCGACTACCTGCGCTTCGCCCAGATGCTGGCGCAGGGCGGCGAACTGGACGGCGTGCGCATCCTCTCGCCCGCCACGGTGCGGCTGATGACGAGCAACCACATCGCCGGTCTCGAACAGCCGCTGAGCCCGGGGATGCTGCTGCTCGGCTCGCCCGGCTTCGGTTTCGGCCTGGGCTTTGGCGTGCGGCTCGCCGATGGGGGCGCGCTGGTGCCGGGGCGGCAGGGACAGTTTACCTGGGCCGGGTATGGCGGCACCTATTTCTGGGTCGATCCAGGCAGCGAGCTGGTGGCGGTGGTGATGACCGCCGCACCCTCGGTCGGCCGTGCCGGGGTGCGACGGCTGCTGATGCAGCTGACCTACGGCGCGCTGGAGGCCTGAGGGCACGCTACCAGCGGGCCCCGTGCCAGGCAGGCATGCTTGGCGCGGCCGGGGGGCGTGGCAGGGGGGCGTGGCAGGGGGGGCGTGGCAGATGCGGCGCCAGCCTTGCCGCCCAGCACCCTGCATGCTTGGCTCCGGCCATAAAGCCGGAGGAAAACATGGCCAGGTACCGCATCGTGACGCCCGCGGGCGTCAGCTTCACCACAGGCAGCAGCGACTACACGCTGGAGCTGGAGGCGTTGCACGGAATGGACGCCGAGATCGTCGAGGCGCCGACCGATACCGCAGGCTTCCTCGCTGCCGCCGCCACCGCCGATGCGATCTACGCCAAGGGCATCCCGATCACCGCCGAGATCATCGCCGGCCTGCAAAACTGCAAGTCGATCACCCTGGGGTCGGTGGGGGTCGACAGCGTGGACGTGAAGGCCGCCACCGCCGCCGGCATCCCTGTCACCAACGTGCCCGACACCTTCATCGAGGAGGTGGCCGACCACGCGATGACCCTGCTGCTGAGCAGCTTTCGTCGCGTCATCGAGCAGGACCGCATGGTGCGCGAACACCGCTGGAAGGAAGGCCGCCCCGCGTTGCTGAAAATTCCCCGCCTGATGGGGCAGACGCTTGGCTTCATCAGCTTCGGCCGCGTGGCCCGCGCCGTGGCACGCCGCGCTGCACCCTTCGGCCTGCGCCTCATCGCTTACGACCCCTTCCTGGACGAGACGCAGATCGCCGAACACGGCGTCATGCCCGTCGGACTGAACGAGCTGTTGGCGCAATCGGACTTCGTGTCGATGCATGCGCCGGCGCGGCCGGAATGCACGCATCTGCTGCGCGAAGAACACTTCCGCCTGATGAAGCCGACCTCGATCTTCATCAACACCGGCCGCGGCCCCACCGTGGACGAACAGGCGCTGATCAAGGCCCTGACCGAAGGCTGGATCGCCTATGCGGGGCTCGATGTGCTCGAGGTGGAGCCGCCCAGCCACAACAACCCGCTGCTGTCGATGGACAACGTCATCCTCTCCGCCCACACCGCCAGCGCGTCGGCGCGCTTCGATGAGGCGCGCAAACGGCGGGTCGGCAGCGAACTCGCCCTGGTGCTGTCCGGTAAATGGCCGATGAGCTGCGTCAACCCCGCCGTGCTGCAGAACACGAAGCTGCAGCGTTGGCAGCCGATCGGGCTGGGCCGGGGCCCCAACAGCTAGCGCGGGGGCAAGATGCGTCGTGCCGCGGGGTCGGGCATGAAAACGGTGCGACAAAGCACTTTCCAAGCGGCGCCCCGCGCCGCTAGCGTCATCAGACTGCAAGAACAGGGACAGGCATGAACATCCGCACTTTCTGGGGCACCGCGCTGGTCGCGGCCTCGCTGCTGGCCGGCGCCGCGCACGCCAACACCTTCCGCTGGGCGAATGACGGTGACGTCAATTCGCTCGATCCCTATACGCGGCAGGAAACATTCCTGCTCACCTTCAACGCCAACATGTACGAGCCGCTGATCCGGCGTGACCGCAACCTGGGGCTGGAGCCGGCGCTGGCGACAGCGTGGGAGCAGGTGAACCCCACCACCTGGCGCTTCACCCTGCGTCAGGGCGTGCGGTTCAGCGACGGCACGCCCTTCACCGCGGATGACGTGCTGTTCTCCATCGCCCGCGCCCGCGGCCCCGGTTCCAACGTCGGCTCGTTCTTCGCCTCCGTCTCGGAGGTGCGGAAGGTGGACGACTTCACGATCGAGATGGTGACGGCGCAGCCCGACCCGATCCTGCCCAACAGCCTGACGCAATTCGGCGTGATGAGTCGCGCCTGGCTTGAGCGCAACAACGCCGTCCGCGTCGCCGACCTGACCGGGCGGGAGGAGAACTTCGCCACCCGCAATGCGATGGGGACCGGCCCCTTCATGCTCTCCTCGCGCGAGCCCGACCGGCGCACCGTGCTGGTGCCGAACCCCAACTGGTGGGACCGTGCGGAGCACAACCTGACGCGCGTCGAATTCAACGTCATCGCCAACGACGCGACGCGCGTCGCCGCCCTGCTCTCGGGCGAGGTGGACATGGTCTACACCGTGCCGCCGCAGGACATGGAGCGGATCACCCGCACCCAGGGCCTGCGCATCATCCAGGGGCCGGAGCTGCGGACCATCTACCTTGGCATGGACCAAATGCGGCCGCAGCTGCTGAAATCCGACGTGCAGGGCCGCAACCCGTTCCAGGACGTCCGGGTGCGCCGCGCCATGCTGCAGGCGATCGACATCGAGGCGATTCGCAGCCGCGTCATGCGCGGCCAGTCCCGGCCCACCGCGCAGATGTTCGGGCCTGGCGTAAACGGCTTCCTGGAGGAGAACGATCGCCGCCTGCCCCTGGACGTGGACGGCGCCCGCCGCATGCTGACCGAGGCGGGCTACCCCAACGGCTTCGGCGTCACGCTCGACTGCCCAAATGACCGCTACGTCAACGATGAGGCGATCTGCACCGCGGTCACCTCCATGCTGGCGCGCATCGGCGTGCGGGTCACGCTGGCGGCGCAGACCCGCGCCCGCTTCTTCGCCGAGGTGAACGCGCCCCGCTACAACACCAGCTTCTATATGCTGGGTTGGACGCCGAACACCTACGATGCGCACAATGCGCTGTTCAACCTGGCCGCCACCCGCAACGGCGAGCGGGGGATGTTCAATAATGGCGGCTACAGCAACCCGCGTTTCGACACGCTGGTGGATCAGATCGCCATCGAGACGACGCCGGCGCGACGGCAGGAGCTGATCAACCAGGCCACCCGCCTGCTGCAGGAGGATGTCGCCTACATCCCGCTGCACCAGCAGCAGGTGGTGTGGGCCACGCGCAGCAACGTGACACTGGCCCAGCTGGCCGATAACGGCTTCCCGCTGCGCCTGGTGCGCATCGGCAACTGAGGCTCAGGCCAGGGCGGGCCTGGTCCGGCCCACCAGCCGCTCGATCGCCTCGGCCACGGCGATCGGTGCGATGTGGTGCACCATGTGC
>JACMRO010000186.1 GCA_014376425.1 Rubritepida sp. | reverse complement strand
CGGCACCTGGTTCGGCCTGGTCGCGCCGCCGGGCACGCCATCGGCGCTGGCCGGACGCCTGGCGGAAGTCGTGAATGCTGCGCTGCGCGACCCCGAGGTGGGCGGCCGCCTGGTCGAGCAGGGCGCCGTCCTGGGCGGCGGCAGCCCAGAAAGCTTCGGCCGTTTCATGGAAGCCGAGCGGGCCCGGCTTGAGCCGGTGATCCGCGGGGGAGGGATACGCGCCGAGTAGGGGCTACAGCCGCACGCCCTGCGTGTGGTGGCTGTCCTGGGCCGACTGCTGCACCGTGGTGTCGAGCACGAAGGCGGCGGCGGCGGCCAGGATGACGGCGGCGACGATGCCGGTGATGACGGTCTGCATGGCTGGGGCTCCCCTAGCGAGGCTTATGCAGCAGCGCCTCGGCTTCCGCCAGATCCTCGGCCGTGTTGGCGTTGAAGAACGGATCGACCGGTGTCGCCGGCCAGGCGACACGGGCGATGCCGTGCCGCGCCGTCCAGCGATCGATCTTCCGCTCCCCGGCAAGCAGCGCGGCGCGCAGGTCATGCCGCAGCGCCACCGGCCAGATGCCGCAGGGCGGGTGCGCCCGGCCATCGCTTTCGGCGCAGGCCAGAGGGGCTGCCGCAGCCCGCAGCCGGGCCACGTAGTCCGCCGGCAGAAAGGGACAGTCGCCCGGTGCCGAGACGACCCAGTCCGCGCCCTGCGCGGCCGCCCATTCCAGCCCGGCCAGGATGCCGGCCAGCGGCCCCGGGTGATCGGGTAGCGGGTCGGCCAGCACAGGCAGGCCGTAGCCATCGAAGCGCGCCGGATCGCCATTGGCGTTCAGCGCGATGCTGCGGGCCTGGGGGCGCAAAGCGTCCAGCACATGGTCCAGCATAGGGCGCCCAGCGAGGAGCCGCAGCGGCTTGTCGCCGCCACCCATGCGCCGCGCCAGCCCGCCGGCCAGCACCACCGCGACCACGCTATTCATCCCGCGCGCCTCCGGTGCGATCATCCCGCGGGCCTTCGGTGCGATCATCCTGCGCCCCTCCGGAGCGACCATCCCGCGCGCCTTCGGAGCGACCATCCAGCGCGCCCTCAACATCATCCGCATGGCTGTTCTTCCGCCAGTGCTTCGCGCTCTCCTCCGCCACATAGGCCAGGTCGGCGTCGAAGACGATCCGTTGCTCGCCGGCCAGCGCCACGAAGCGCTTGCCCTTGCAGCGGCCGACCAGGGTGAGGTTCGCCTCGCGCGCCAGCTCCACCCCCCAGGCGGTGAAACCCGAGCGGCTGAGCAGAATCGGCACCCCCATCCGCACCGTCTTGATCACCATCTCCGAGGTCAGCCGGCCGGTGGTGTAGAGCGCGCAGTCATCCGCCGCGATGGAGTGGCGGAACATCCACCCCGCGATCTTGTCCACCGCGTTGTGCCGGCCGACATCCTCCATGACGCAGAACGGGTCGTCGCCCCGCGCCAGGGCGCAGCCATGGATGGCGCCAGCGGCGAGGTACAGCGTGGGCATGGCGTTGAGGTTGTGCAGCAGCCGGTAGAGATCGGAGGTGCGCAGCCGCGCCGCAGGGTTGAGCCGCACCGCGGCAAAGCCCTCCATCAGGTCGCCAAAGGCGGTGCCCTGGGCGCAGCCGCTGGTCAGGGTCTTCTTGCGCAGCTTCTGCTCGAAATCCGTGGCATGCGGCGTGCGGACGATGACAGCGCCCAGATCCTCATCGTAATCCACGCCGTCCACCACCGCATCGGCCGCCAGCATGCCCTGGTTCAGCAGGTAGCCCAGCGCCAGCTCCTCCGGCCGGTCCAGGATGGTCATCATCGTCACGATCTCCTGACCGTTGAGGTAGAGCGTCAACGGGCGTTCGACGGTGACGGCGGTCTCGAGCGGCGCGCCGGTCTGGTCGATGCCGGTGACGCGGCGGGTCAGGCGGGGGTCCGATGGGTCGGGTTGGATGCGCATTGGCAGGAGGTGCGCCGGGCAGGTTGCGCATGCAAGGGCCCCCGGGACTCTCGCCGTACTCGCGTCATGGTTGCGCGGCGCCTTGCATTGCGCGCACAATGCAGTTGGGCGAGGTGGGGGTTCGGGCATGCCGCTGGCAAGCCTTATCAGGGATGTGGGGCGATGGTGGGGCCGGCTGTTGCTGGCCATGCTGCTGTCCTATGCCGCGCTGGGCGCGCTGATCTGGCAGTGGCCCCGCAGCTTCGTGGCGCAGACCGTGGTAGCGCCGGCGGAAACCACCGGCATGGCGACCTCCTCCCTGCTGGCAACAGTGCCCCTGATGCAAGCCGCCCTGCTGGACAGCCGCCCAGGCGGCAATTTCGGCGTCTATCTGGGCGCCCTGCGGACAATGGAGGCGGCGCGCCTGCTGGCCGCCGAGACACCCATTTTGGCGCAGATGACGGCCCGTCGCGGCGCCGGTGTCATGGGCTGGCTGCGGCGTACGCTAGACCTGCGGATCGAAGCCGATGCCGACGACGTGCAGGGCTTCCTGGAGCGCAGCCTGTCGCCGACCCAGGATGGCGGCAGCGTGACCTGGACCATCGAGTTGCCCTGGTACGACCGCGCACTGGCGCTGGAGATGCTGCGGCGCCTGCATGACTTTGGCGAGGCCAAGGTGCGCGCCGATCTGGGCGGTATGGCGCAACGCCGCATCGGCATGCTGCAGGCGGCGATCGGCGCCGAGCGTGACGCCTTCGCCCGCAACGCCATGTACGACCTGCTGGCGCAACACCAGCGCGCCGCCATGGTGGTGGCGGCGGATGAGGCAGTGGCGGCGCGGCTGGTCTCCGCGCCCATGGTGGAGCTGCGCGCCAGCGTGCCCAACCGCACGCTGCTGTTGGCGCTGTTGGCGGTGGCGGTGCCGATGTTCTGCGTCATGCTCGCGGCCTGCATGGTGCTGCTGCGGGCACCGGCTGCGGGGGACTGGCATGCCCCATGGCCTTCTGGGCTGCCCGGCCCATTGCCTGGCCCATTGCCTGGCCCGTCGCCCGGCCCGTTGCCTGCTGGCCTCCCCGCCCGGGTGTCTTCTGGCCTGCCCTCTGGCCTGCCCTCTGGCGCACCTGCCGCGTGATCGGCGCCGCGCCCACCCTCGCCGGCCTGGCCGGGGTGCTGGCCGCGCTGCTGCAATTCGCCGGCGCGCCCAAGACGATGCCGCTGCTGGCCGCGCTGCCCTTTGACCTGACCCTGGCAGCGGCCGCGGGGTTGTGTGGCCTGCTGCCGCTGATGCTGGCCCATGGCGGCTGGCGGCTGGGGCGCGGCCTGGCGCTGCCCCTGTTGGGGGCCGCGGGCATGTGGCTGTGGTGGGTGGTGGCGGGCGCCTGGTCGGTCAATGCCAATTCCGCGGTCGCCAAGCTGCTGCCCATGGTGCTGATCGGCCCGGTGATGCTGGCGGCGGGGCTGCTGGTCGGCGCCGACGGGGCTGGCCGCCGTGCCCTGGTGCTGGCGGTGACGGGCATTGGAATTTTCGTGGGCGCCTCGGTGGCGTGGGGCCTGGCGACCGACGGCGTCGTGCTGGGGGGCGAGGTGGGCGCCGATCCGTCGCGTACCCGGGTGCAGTACCAGCTGGCTGGGCTGGCGGTGGCCAGCGCCGCCGGCCTCGTGGCGGTGCGGCTGGTCGCCTCGCGCGGGGCAGGCACGCTGCTGAACGGCACCCTGCTGCTGGCGCTGCTGGCGGCCAGCGCAATCCCCGGCGGCCGTGCCGCCCTGCTGGCCACCGCGGGCGTGGTGCTGCTGATGCCGGTCGTGTCGCTTTGGCTGCGCGGCCGGTACGCGGCGGCGGCGGCATGGCTGGGCATGGCCGCCCTGGCCGGGTTGGTGGGTGCAGGCTGGTTGCTGTCCGACCCGGACCGTGCAGCGGGCATCCGCGGCATCGAGCGTGTCTTCGGGGACCCGGCCGATGGGCCGGAGGAGAGGGTGGCGATGTGGCGCGCGGCGCTACGTATGATCGAGCCCGCCGGCATCGGCCCCGGCGGCTACCCGCAGGCCGCGGGCTTCGGCGCCGACCCGGGCATGCACCCGCACAACCACGCGCTGGAGGCGCTGACCGAGGCGGGGCTGCCCGGGCTGGTCCTCTGGCTGCTGGCCTTCGGCGGCGCAGCTTTGCTGGCCCTGGCGCAGCTGCCGCGGGTCGAACCCGGCCGGGCCGCGGCGATCGGTGCATTGGTGCTGCCCGTCGCGATCACGGTCATGGTCTCGACCGACCTCACCAACCGGATGGCCTGGTTCGCCCTGGGCCTGGCGCTGTCGCTGGGGGTCAGCCGGGCGCGTGTATAGGGGCAAGCGGGCGCTGGATGTGGCGGGGGCGGGGCT
>JACMRO010000185.1 GCA_014376425.1 Rubritepida sp. | reverse complement strand
TCACCCCAGCAATTCCTTGAAGTTCCTCCATCCCCTTCTTCAACATGTCCCGACCCTGCTGAATGATCGGCGTCGCGATTGGCGAGGTGATATCGCCCTCGGTCAGGGGCGCATGGGTTTCGACCGGCGCGGGCGGGGCGGTCCGGTCAGGGGCCGAGGCCGGGGCGGCATCGGGCGCCAACGGCGGGGCCACGACATGCTTGCCCCATTTGCCGAGAACGGCGCGCGCAATACCGCCCGCGCCGCCGCCGCCGATCGCCGACTGCCCAACGCCCTCCATGAGGTCTTGGTCTTTGATCCCGCCGACCTTCTGCGCATAATTGCCAGCGATCTGCTGCACGAACTCTTCAAGTGCGTTGTATCCACCCGCGATTCCTACATCGACCGCTCCCCGAATAACGCGGTTCTTGATTGCCAGCGGCACCCCTTCAAGAACGGACTCGAGCCCGGTTTTTTCGAGCAACGCCATGACGGTGCCGCCGCCGAGAATCGCGGCATCGGCCTTCGCGCCAGTCACGCCCTTGGCCTTGAACGCATCGGCGACCTGATTGAAACCCTGGGCAAGCATCGCAGTGTCGGCCGCGCCGCCGCCGCCGACCGCGTTCAAGGCGATCAGCCCGGTAATCTGCCCGACCGCGTTCGACACGATATAAGGCACCGTGTCGCGTTCCGACTGCCCAACGTCGATCGCATCCCCGCGCGTATTCAGGTTCGTTTGCAGTTTCGTCGGCGCGTCACCGGCCGCGCCTAAAACCATATCAGCCGGCGCGAGCCAGTAGTCGGTGAACTGCTTGCCGATCGTGGCGTCACCGAAGCGGTGAGCCATGCGGTTCGCTGCCTCGCTGCCCTGCTGCAAGCCGATCGGGATGGAGCCAGCCATGCGAACGATCGACGCCGCGCCAGCTTTCGCTACCCCGAGAGGCGTATAGGACTCGTCGGTCCTGAGCAGATCGTCGACCTGTGCCTGCTGGCTGGCCTCATTCGCCACAGCTGTGTCTTGGCGTTTCTTGCGAGCGGCGACGAGGCGAGCGTGCGAGCGGCCCGAGCCAGCCGCCAGCGCGGCGCTGTCACCGTTCAGCCCAAGCTGTTCGGTGAGGGGAGCGCCAATGTCCGCGCCGCCAACCTTGATTCCCGCGCCAAGTTTCTTCGGCGGGCCTACCGGGTCCAGCTGCCAGCTTGTATCGCCCGGGGCAGGATCGAGTGACCAGCTATCCGACATTTAGCGAAGTCCCTTTATGATGCTCTCGGCATCCATGATGTACCAGTCCAGTACGCCTTGATCCCGCCCGGCCCCCTCATCGTGCGGCCTACCTTACCATCGGGCGGCGGCGGCATATTGGCAAGCCCCTGGTAGGCTGGCGCGTAAGATGGTTTCGGCGCGCGGTTGACCGGCGCCACTGCTGGCGGGGGTTGATCGGATGCGACCGGCGCAACGGCAGGACCGCCGCGCCCCGCGCGCGCCGCCGCGATTGCACCAGCGCCGCCGCCGCCAGCATCGCCCGCGCCGCTAAGGCTTTGCAGTTTGGTGCGCGTGGTGACGAGGGAATTGTCCGACTTCTGAATAACGGCATAGCCGTCGGGCGATGTGCCCACGACCTTGCCGCCCTCCAAATCTTTCGCCATCTGACGATCGGCCGCGTCCCGGCTTTTTCCGAGGGTCGTTTTGATGTTCTCCATCGCAACGGCTTGATTATACTCGACGCCCTTGATCCTAATTGTAGAATCGGTTTGCGCGCCGATTTCCCCGACCTTGTAGCGATGTTGCAATTCAAGCAGGCGCTCATCCCACTTCTGTTTGGTTTCGCCTTCCTGCTGTTTATACTGTTGAGCGAGAACCAGCAGCCCCATCTTGTCCTGGGTCGCGGTCGCATCATCGGCAAGCGAATCGGTGCGCTTCATCTGATAGTCCTGCAAGTCCTGCTGGCGCTTGAGCGTGGCGAGCGCGGTGTTGCGCTTCTCCTGCACCACGTTCGTGATGCCGGCGCCAAGGCCCTGCAACAGACCACCAAGAACGAAACCTCCACCGCTCATCGCAATTCCCCTTTACCGCTGTGGCGGCATAGCCTGTGCCGGATCCTGCTCGTCTGCTGGTGCAGCTGCTTCCGCCGCCCCGATCCCGGGAACGGCCTGCTCAATCGTGCCTTGATCGTTGGCCTGTTTGATTTGGTCGAACTGCCCTTTAAGCGTGTCCTCGGTCGTCCGGCCCGTGTCGATCGCCTGCTGCCGGAACAGGTCGACCAGCTGATAGAAGGCGCCAGTCAACTCTTCGGGCGAGTAATCGTGAATGTTCGCCGTGCGCGCGATCTCGCCCAACTCCTCGATAATCTCGGTCCCGGCATGGTAGAGAACATCATCGGGAATGGGCTGGCCCTGCTCGCGCGAGGAGTCGTCCAGCTTCTTGCCGATCTGGAACGCCGCATTGGCGAGCGCCATGATTTCCGGCTTGCCGCTGTCCGGCGTCTCCGGCGTCGGCGGGACGTTGAGCGCCTGCAAGATCGCGGGCTCGACCGTACTATCACCGCCGTAAATCAACTCTGCGGCCTTCTCCATCACCTTGTCGTACATCGCCTGCTCTTCGGGCGACACGTTCCCGTCGCCGTCGCCGATCGAGGCCGAGCCATCATTCGGCACCGAGCCCGAGAAGTCGGGGGCCGCAGGCTTTTGCCCGTCGGCGTATGGTGCGGCGCCCGGCGCGAGCCCGGTCTGCGTTGGCATCAAACCCATGATATCCTCCTAAGCCCCGGCGCGAACGAGGCGCTGGCGAGCCGGGTCATAAACCCACTGCGCCTGTGCCGCGAACGGATCGAGTGCTGGCGTTGCAATTCCAGTCCCGGTGCTGGCGAATGGGCCCATCAAGCCGCCGCCGATGGTCGAACCCGACAAGCTGTAGTTGGCTGCGATCTCCGCGCGGCGGCGAGCAGACGCTTCCGCCTCGGCCTTGCTTTGCGCTTTCTGGGTCACGCCCCCGCCGAGCCCCGAGATAACTGGCCCGGCCAGGCCCATGAGTCCGCTTGTGCCGAAGATGCCACCGCTGCCAAGGATGCCGCCGCCGCCAGCCGCCGCGCCGCCGACCGCTCCAACGCTGCCGACCGCGCCGCCGACGCCGGTTGCCACTGAACCCAGCGCACCCCCGCTGCCAAGCGCGCCAATACCGGGAGCCAGGTTGAGCGGAGCCAGTGCGCCGATAGGAGTCGCCACGCTGCCGATCGTGCCAGCCGCGCCAGCTGCGCCCGGCGCTGCACCAGCCGCGCCAGCGCCAGCCGCCGCCGCCCCGCCGCCGACCAACGAGCCACCGCCGAGCAAGCCCGCGCCGCTGCCAAGTCCAGCAACACCCAGGGCGCCCCCGGCCCCGCCGACGGCCGCGCCGATCGCCGCGCCTTTGAGCACCCCCTTGGGACCGCCAGCCACGAGGCCCGCCACGCCGCCCCAGCCGGCCATTGTAACCGCGCCTCCGATGGCTGTTGCCAAGACTCCGTGGATGCCGATGCCGGCTAGTAGCCCCCCCGCTCCACCAAGCGCCGGAAGGACGCCAAGCGCCGCGCCCCCGGTCAGGACAATCGCGCCGATCGCCAGCGCGTAAGGCAAGACCTTCTTGATGACCTTGAAGACCTTTTTGAAAACCTTGCCCAGCTTAATCCCGCTCATGGAGCCCTCCTGTAAATCCCGCCCATCACAGCGAAACCTTTGCGCTGGAACAGTTTGCACAACCTCTTGTCGTCAACCCCGAGAACGTCCGTGTAGGATAGTTTCACCTCATGGACCTCCGTGTTGTTCTCGCACCATCGAACATAGGCGTCGATTAATTTACTCGGCCCGACGGCCGGGCACTTGTTCGACGCATACAGCCAAAAGTCCTGAGCCTCCAGCCGGTCACAGATAAGGTAGAGTTTCTGCAATACGCACAGCATCATGCCCTCGATCTGCCCGCGAAACTCCACCACGTTGAAGAGTGTCGCGCCATCGACCCGGCCACCGTGCCGCCTGATCCCGTCCATGATGTAAGCACGCACCGCCTTGTCGATCAGCGGGATATCTTTGTGGATAGATCGAGCATGCCCCTGCCTCACCAATTCTACGAGGCGGGGGATATCCGAAAATGTCGCCGGCCGGATCATGTGCCCCATGCAATTTGGCGGCTCGCAAGCTGCGTCGTAAGCGCCATGCTTTGCGAGATAACCGTTTGCATTTCTTGAACATAAGCGTTGCGCGCTGCCGCTGGCAGGTCGGCGTTCTTCGACATTTCACCGAACGCGGCAAGGTAGCTGCTGACTAGGCTATGGTTCGACTGGATCTGCGCAAGCGTCATCTGGTTGGCATGATCTGCCGTTGCGGTATTGGCCTGGGCCGAGATCGTAATGCCGAGACGGTGCAATTCGTCCGCTGCCGCCGCCGTCTGCCGCGACATGGCGCCAGTGTCGGACAGCCGTTGCAGGTCCATTTGGCCCGCCGTCTGCTGCGTCTGGAGGCGCGAACTATTGTTGAAATTGATATCGCCTTCAAGCCGCGTCTGTGCCGTCTGCGCAAGCTGCTGCGCATCCTGGCTGGCGATCGGCGCCGCAGCTGCAATTGCCGCAGCCTCGCCCGACCCGGCCGCGATCGAGGAATTGAGCAACCCGCGCCGCGCCGCGGTACGGACCCCGCCCGCGCGCGCCTGCTGGAGGTAGGGACTATTCTGCGCGAGCAGGCCGGTCAGCTGGCCCGATGCGCTGGTATCGCCGGTAGGCGCCGGAGGCATGGCGCCCGGCATGGTTGGCGTTCCCGGCATGGTTGGTGACATTGGCGTTTGCGCGGCTGGTGTCGTGCCGACCACTGGAGGCATCGCCTGGGGCATCGCCGGGGGCGGGCGGGTGACAGGCGGCAATGTGCTGGGCACGGCGTTGACCGGCGCGACAATGGCCCCCTGGACGCCTTGCGCGCCCGGCACCATAGTATCAGGAATCCACCTGCCCTGTGCGTCCCACGCCATCACGTCACCCTCCTACAATGCGGCGGAAGAAACCGCGCCGCCCGCGCTGCACGGCGCGAGCATCGCGCGCTTCGCAGTTTTCCACAATCTCTATTGTGCTGGTCGTGCGATCGTTCGCCACGTCCAGCTTGCCCGTCG
>JACMRO010000184.1 GCA_014376425.1 Rubritepida sp. | reverse complement strand
GCCCGCGTCGTCGCGCCCTGCGCTGGTCGCGTCGCTTTCGCCGGGCCGTTTCGCAGCTACGGTCATCTGGTTATCATCGATTGCGGCGGCGGCGTGCACCTGGTCCTGGCACGGATGGAGCGGCTGGACACCGCCACCGGCGAGCGGGTGCTGGCCGGCGAGCCGGTGGGCGCCATGCCGGCCGAACAGGCGCAGCTCTATGTCGAGCTGCGCCGCAACGGCCAGCCCGCCGACCCCCGGGGCTTCTTCGCCGGCCGCGGCTGAGCCCGCGCGCCTTCGCTACTGCCGCCGCCCGCTCGCGGTGATGCCCAGCTGCCGGACCAGGGGCGCGGGCCCCTGCTGCAAGGCCGGCCCGAGTGTGCTGAACGGCACCGGCGCCGCCGGTCGCGCCTCCAACTCCACTACATTGATCTCGCCGCGCACGAAGCGCAGCAACACCTCGCGTAGGCCGTCCAACGCTAGGTTGGGGGCCGGGTTGGGGCCCGGGCTGCGGAGCGCGTTGCGCAGCGCGGAGGCGTATTGCTCGCGCAGCGCCTGTTCGCTGGTGGCGGTGGCGCGCGCCTGGGCGCGCAGCGTGCGGCCGTAGGCGCCTTCATCGGCGAAGCGCAGCCGGGCGTTCAACAGCCGTATCCGGCTGGTGTCGTTGCTCTGCGCCGCCGCCGGCGTGTAGCCATCGATGCCCAACGCCAGCGCGATGGCACCCACCTCCCGCACCCCGAGCGCGAAGGCAGGCAGCAGCAGCCGGCCGGTGGTGGCGTCGTAGCTGCCCTCGAAGCTCATCGAGGCATCCACCCGCTCCAGCCCCACCGTGTCGAAGAAGGCGGTGGTGGGGGGCGCGCGCTCCACCGTCAGCCCGCGCAGCGCCAGCCGCCCGGTGCCGGAGCCCTGGGCATCCGCCTCGCCTTCCACCTGCAGGGACTGGAGCCCGCCCAGCACCACGCCGCCGCCGCGCATCACCACGCCTTCCAGCGCCACGCTCTGCCGCCCGGCGGGTTGCGGGCCCGGGGCGCGGCTCTGCATCGCGGCCGTGGCCAGGCTCGCGATATCCAGCCCCGCGGTCGCCACGCGGGCCACGCTGAACGCGTCGATCGGGTTGTCCGGAATGGAGGTGAAGTTCATCCCGGTGACCTCGCCCTCGGTGCGGCGGCCGATGCCCCAGTTGCTGACGGTCAGGCGGGCGATGGCGAAGGTCGGCCGGCCGGGACCGGCGAAGTTCTCCAGCCGCAGCGTGGACAGTTTGACGTCGTCGGGCTGCGGCCGCTGGCCGGCCGGGCGGCGGCGCACGGCAAGCCCGGTCACTTCCAGGCCGGCGATGGTGACCGCGCCCGCCGGTGGGCCCCCAGGTGGCCCCCCGGCCATGGGCGCCGACAGGTCGCGAAGTTCCAGCCGCGTCACCCCATCGGGCCGAAGCCCGACCAGGGTGAGGGTGGCGATGGTGGTGCGATCCGCCCCCCGTGTCAGCACGACATTTTCCAGCGTCACCCCTTCGGGCGTGCCGGCGACGGGGGTGGCACGCGCGAAGGTGAGCGTGTTGCCGGCTGGCAGCATCGACCGCAGCTGCTGCACCACTGGGTGGTCCTGCGCCAGGGCCGGCGCGATGCGGACGAGCAGGCAGGCGAGCGTAATGGCGAGGAGGATGGAACGCATCGGCTTGGAACTCCCTGTGCGATAGAGAGCCTATCGCAAAGCGTCGCGCCGGCCAGCCCTGGCGGCGGTGGCAAGCCATGACCATCTGTCTGCCGATGCGCGATCTCACGCCCAAACCCGCCAATACCGCCGTTGCCGCCTTCCTGGCCCAGGCCCGGGCAGTCGTCGCGCAACCCGCCCGCGCGCAGGGAGGCGCGCAGGGTCGGCTGCTGTTCATCATGGACGCCACCGCAAGCCGCCAGCCGAGCTGGGACCGCGCCTGCCAGCTGATGGGCGACATGTTCGCCGCCACTGCCGGGCTGGGCGGGCTGTCGATCCAGCTTGCCTACTGGCGGGGGTACATGGAATTCGCCGCCACCCCCTTCCTGGCCGATAGCGCCGAGCTGATCAGCCGCATGTCCGGCGTGCGCTGCCTGGGCGGGCAGACGCAGCTGCTGCGCGCGCTGACCCATGCGTTGGCCGAAACCAGCCGCCAGCGCATCAACGCCTGCGTTTTAGTTGGGGACGCGCTGGAGGAGCCGCTGGATCCCATCGCCCATCTCGCCGGCCAGCTCGGGCTGCGCGGCACCCCCGTCTTCGCCTTCCATGAGGGCGGCGAGCCGGCCAGCGCCGAGGCCTTCCGGCAGATCGCCAAGCTCTCCGGCGGTGCCTTCGCGCCTTTCGACGCACGCAGCGCCGATGCGCTGCGCGATCTGCTGCGCGCGGTTGCGGTGTTCGCGGCCGGCGGCCGGTCCGGGCTGGCGGCGCTGCCGGGGCCGGCGGCGCAGCGCATCGCCCTCCAGCTGCGCGGGACAAAATGATGGTGCAGCTGCGATGATCTGGCTGTTGGCGGGCGCGGGCGGGCTGCTGTTCCTCTATGCGCTGCTGCGCGCCTTTGCGGATTCCACGCCGGCCCAGGCGCGACAGGCGCTGGTGCTGGGCAGCGCCATTCTGGGTGCGTTGCTGATGGCGTTGCTGCTGCTGTCCGGCCGCGGCAACATGGCGTTGACGGGCGCCATCCTTTTCGGCCCTGCTGCCTGGCGCTGGTGGAAGGGCTACCAGGCGAAACAGGTCTTCTCCCGCAATGCCGCCGAGGGCGAGACGGCGGTGGACACCGCCACGTTGGAGATGCGGCTGAACCTGGCCAGCGGCGCCATGCGCGGCCGGGTGGTGCAGGGTGCCTTCGCCGGGCGTGTGCTGGCCGATCTCTCCCAGGAAGAACTGCTGGAACTGCTCGCCTTCTGCCAGGCGCAGGATGCCGACAGCGTGCCGCTGCTGGAAGCCTGGTTGGACCGGGTGGTGCCACAATGGCGGATGTCAGAGCCGCCGCCCGCCGCCGGGCCGGTGGGGATGGACCGCGCTGCCGCCCTGGCGCTGCTGGGCCTGGCGGAGGGCGCCGGCGAGTCCGACATCCGCGCCGCGCACCGCCAGGCGATGCGCGGGGCCCATCCCGACGCCGGGGGTGATGCGGCGCTGGCGGCACGGCTGAACGCGGCGCGGGATTTCCTGCTCGGCGACTGATGGGCTCGCTACCGCCGCCGCCGCGCCAGGGGCCGTCGCTCGCCGCGCCAGGCCCTGCGCCATCGCGCCAGAGGGGCCAGCGCCGCCGGGTCAGGTGGCCCAGGCCGGGCGCCCGCATCAGCGCGAAAGCGAGATCGCCGCCTTCGGCACGATAAGGTTGAACCGGGCCGGCGTGCCGGGTGGTGGCATCTCGATCGTCGCGCCCAGCTGCCGCACCAGGGAACCGACCAGGCTGAGACCCAGGCCCTCGGCATCGTCGGTAGAGGAGGCGGGCATCCCGCCACCATTATCCCACACGGTCAGTGTCAGCGCCTCGCTGGTATCCTCGAAACCCACTTCGATCCGCGTCGCGCCGGCCGTAGCGCCATGTTTAAACGCGTTGGTCACCAGCTCGTTGGCAATCAGGGCGATCGACATGGCCTCGCTGGCCGGAATATCGACAGCCACTGATCGCAGGCTGAGTTCGAGACCGGGGCGCCGCATCGATTTCGACAGGTCGTCGCACAGCGCCCGCAGGTAATCGCCAAAGGCGACGACGCCCAGATCGTGGCTGCGGTGCAGCCCATCATGGATGCGCGCGATCGCGGTGACCCGGCTGACCGCCTCATCCAGCGCGGCCTGTGTCTCCTCAGTCGGCGCGTTGTCCCGCTGCATGTTGAGCAGCGAACTGACGATGGTGAGGCTATTCTTCACGCGATGGTCGATCTCACGCGCCAGCAGATCCTTGTCCGCGATGGCCTGCCTGAGCCGGGCCTCGTAGCTGTTGCGCTCGGAGAGGTCGTAAAAATAGCAGACGACGCCTTGCCGCCCATCGGGGAGCCCGATCCTCTCGATGCGCCAGTCATAGGCTTCGACCACATCGATGTCGGCACGCCGCTCCACCGTCGCTGGACTGGCGTAGGGCGCACCGGTCGCCAACGTAAGGCGAAACAACTCCACGACCGTGGTCGAGAAAGGTTCAGGCCAAACTTTGCGGATGATCGTGGCGAAATCGCCGCCGATCAACGGCTCGATGCCGGCGAAGACGGGCTTCGCTCCCTTGCTGACCTCGATCAACCTGAAATCAGCATCGACCACATAGATGCCGAACGGGTTCGACCGGACGAGGCCGACGAAAGTCGCGGCGTTGCGGGCGATCTGCTCCTGGCTGCGGCGATATTCGGTGATATCGGTCGCGAGGCCGGTGACGCGCATGGCCTGCGTGATCGGGTCCGGCTTGACGAAGGCACGGTCGCGGATAATTCGCTCGCCGCCATCCGGCCGGACCAGGCGGTATTCGGTCTCGGTATCGTGCCCGGCGCGCTGCTGCGCGATCGCGGCATGGAGCTTCTCCCGGTCCTGGGGATGCACGACCGCCATGAAGCTGTGCAGGTCGCGATACAGCTCCGCCCGCGGTCGACCCCAGACCTGCTCATAGGCGCGGCTAACATAGGAAATGCGGCCCTCGTCGACCTCGCGAACGTACAGGACCTCGCTGATCGTCTCACCGACCTGGAGGAGCAGGCGTTCGCTGAGCAGCAATCGCTCAGTGGCCACCTGCTGGTCGGTCACGTCGCGGAAGAACACGGCCAGGCAGCCATCATTGGTCGGAAAAATCCGCGTCTCGAACCAGGACGCCCGGCCATCGGGCCAGCCGTGGTGATAGACCAATACCAGCGGCACCCGTTCGTCCATCGCCCGCTTGTAGGTCCGGCCGAGCTCGCTGTGCTCGGTGCCCGGATAGACCTCCCAATGCGAATGGCCCACGACGTCATCGCGGTCGCGGCCGTCGATCCGCAGCGCTTCGTGGTTTAATTCCAGGATGGTGAAGTCCGGCGCCAGCAGCCCGAAGCCTTCATTCATGCTGTCGACGACCAGGCGCAGGCGATCGGCCAGTTCCACCATAGACATCAACGGGCCTCTCGCATCCCCTGCTGTGCAGGCGGGGGCGACAATGGCCGGGTGCTGGTTTCGGCGGCCAAGGCCATCGGACATCATACCCTTTGAGAAAGTAGCTTATTACAACCAGTTGCAACCGATCGCCGCCGCGAAATCTCGCAGGGCGAAACCGGATGGGCCGCCGGCGCGCGCCTATCCGGCCGCACATCGAGACGTATCTTTGGACAAGGCGGGCGGCTGGGGCAAGGGGCGGTGCCCTCCATGCACTGGTCCGGACCCCCACCGTGACAAGCCATGCCCCCTCATGGCAAACCCGCGGCACACAAGAGAGAACCGCGCATGCTGAAGCCGTTGAAGAAAGCCGTCCTTCCCGTGGCCGGCCTCGGCACCCGCTTCCTCCCCGCCACCAAGGCCACCGCCAAGGAGATGCTGCCAGTGGTCGACCGGCCGCTGATCCAGTACGCCGTGGATGAGGCGCGGGCGGCGGGGATCGAGCAGTTCTGCTTCGTCACCGGCCGCGGCAAGACTGCCATCGTCGAGCATTTTGACGTGGCCTTCGAGCTGGAACGGACGCTGGAAGCGCGCGGCAAGCTGCTGGAGCTGGCGCAGTTGCGCGCCGAACAGCTCGACCCCGGCTGCATCACCACCGTCCGCCAGCAGGTGCCCATGGGCCTGGGCCACGCGATCTGGTGCGCGCGGAGCTTCATCGGCGATGAACCCTTCGCCATCCTGCTGCCCGACGACCTGATGCAATGCGACGTGTCCTGCACCGCGCAGCTGGCGCAGGCCTACCGCGAAACCGGCGGCAACGTCGTGGCCATCGAGCAAGTGCCGATGGAGCGGGTCAACAAATATGGCGTGCTGGATATCGACCAGGACATGGGCCGGCTGGTCAGCATCAAGGGCCTGGTCGAGAAGCCGGCCATCGAGGATGCACCGTCCAACCTCACCATCATCGGCCGCTACGTGCTCATGCCCGAGGTGATCGGCCACCTGGCGAAGATGGAGCGCGGCGCGGGCGGCGAGGTGCAGTTGACCGACAGTATGGCGAAGCTGATCGGCACCCAGCCCTTCCACGGGCTGCGCTACGAGGGCAGGCGGTTCGATTGCGGCGACAAGCTGGGCTACCTGGAGGCGCAGATCGCCTTCGCGCTAGCCCGGCCCGAAATGGCCGCGCAGGTGCGTGAATTTCTCAAGGGATACGTCTGATGCGCGTCGCGATGGTGGGTGCGGGCTATGTCGGCCTGGTCTCGGGCGCCTGTTTCGCCGAATTCGGCGTCGATGTCGCCCTGGTGGACAGCGACGCGTCGAAGATCACGGCGCTGCGTGCCGGCCGCATGCCGATCTACGAGCCTGGCCTCGACCGGCTGGTGGCCGACAATGCCCGCGACGGCCGGCTGCATTTCTGCGACACGCTGGAGGAGGCTATGGCCGGTGCCGACGCCGTCTTCCTGGCGGTCGGCACGCCGTCGCGCCGCGGCGATGGCCATGCCGATCTGAGCTATGTCTTCGCCGCTGCCGAGCAGGTCGCCCGCGCCGCCACCGGGCCGCTGACGCTGGTTACCAAATCCACTGTGCCGGTGGGCACGGGGGCGAAGATCGCGGCCCTGGTGCGCGCCATCCGGCCCGACATCGCCGTCGCCTCCAACCCCGAATTTCTGCGCGAAGGGGCTGCCATCGGCGACTTCATGCGGCCCGACCGGGTGGTGATCGGCGTCGAGCCGGGCGAGCTGGGCGACCGCGCCCTCGCCACGCTCAAGCGGCTCTAGCGGCCGCTCTACCTGATCGAGACGCCGATCGTGGCGACGTCGCTCGAAACCGCCGAGATCACCAAATACGCCGCCAATTCGTTCCTGGCGATGAAGGTCAGCTTCATCAACGAGGTCGCCGACCTGTGCGAGAAAGCCGGCGCCGACGTGCATGACGTGGCCCGCGGCATCGGGCTGGATGGCCGGATCGGCCGCAAATTCCTGCACCCCGGCCCGGGCTATGGCGGCAGCTGCTTTCCGAAGGACACGCTGGCCTTCGCCCGCACCGCGCAGGATCTCGGCACGCCGCTGCGACTGATCGAGGCGACGATCGCGGTCAACGATGCGCGCAAGGCGGATATGGCGCGCCGCGTCGTCGCGGCCTGTGGGGGCGTGCAAGGCAAGCGCATCGCCGTGCTTGGCCTGACCTTCAAGCCCGAGACCGACGACATGCGCGACGCACCGGCGCTGGTCGTGCTGCCCGCCCTGGCGGAGGCCGGCGCGCAGGTGGTGGCCTACGACCCGGAGGGAATGGAGCAGGCGCGGCCCATGCTGCCCGCCGGCGTGACCTACGCGCAGAACGCCATGGAGGCGCTGTCGGGCGCCGATGCGGCGGTGCTGCTGACTGAGTGGAACGAGTTCCGCGCGCTGTCGGCCGAGAAGCTGGCGGCGGCCATGCGGGGCCGCGTGCTGCTGGACTTCCGCAACGTCTACGACCCGGTGGCGATGCGCGCGGCGGGCTTTGAGTACCATTCGATAGGGAGGCCATGATGGCCGGCTTCACGCACCAGTTCGATGCCACCAGCCTGCGCGAATACGACATCCGCGGCATCATCGGCGAGACACTGGGCGGTGACGACGCCTTCGCCATCGGCCGCTGCTTCGGCACGGTGGTGGCGCGCGCCGGCGGCTCAAAAGTGGCTGTAGGTTTCGACGGCCGGCTGTCTTCCCCCATGCTGGAGGAGCGCCTGGTGGCCGGGCTGATGGCGAGCGGCATGGCGGTGAGCCGCGTCGGCCTCTGCCCCACGCCCATGCTGTACTACGCCGCCTATGCGCTGGAGCAGGATGGCGCGGTGATGGTGACTGGCAGCCACAACCCGCCGAACTACAACGGCTTCAAGAGCATGATCGGCAAGAAGCCGTTCTTCGGGCGCGACATCACGGCGCTGGGCGCCATGGCCGCCGCCGGCGACGTGGTGGCGGAGACGACGGGCAGCCAGCGGAGCGTGGACATCGCGGAAGACTACGTCGCCCGCATGCTGAAGGATTACGACGGCGACCGCGGCCTCAAGGTCGTGTGGGACCCGGGCAATGGCTCGGGCGGCGCCATCACCGAAATGCTGGCGGCCCGGCTGCCGGGCGAGCACCACGTCATCAACGCCGAAATCGACGGCAACTTTCCCAACCACCACCCCGACCCCACGGTGCTGAAGAACCTGGAGCAGATCATCGCCCGCGTGCGGGAGACCGGCGCCGATCTGGGCATCGCCTTTGATGGCGACGCCGACCGCATTGGCGTGGTCGATGGCGAGGGGCACATGCTGTTCGGCGACCAGTTGCTGGTGGTGCTTGCCCGCGACGTGCTGAAAAGCGACCCCGGCGCCACCATCATCGCCGACGTCAAGGCCAGCCAGGTGCTGTTCGACGAGGTGGCGCGGGCCGGTGGCGTGCCGCTGATGTGGAAGACCGGGCATTCCCTCATCAAGCAGAAGATGGCCGAGACCGGCAGCCCGCTGGCGGGCGAGGTGAGCGGCCACACCTTCTTCGCCGACAAATGGTACGGCTTCGACGACGCGCCCTACAGCGCCGTGCGCCTGCTCGGCATCCTGGGCCGCGCCAGCGAAAGCCTGGCCGAGATGCGAAAGGCGCTGCCGCAGGTCCTCAACACGCCCGAGCTGCGCTTCAACTGCGCCGAGGACCGCAAGTTCGAAGTCGTGCGGGAGGTCCAGGCCCGCCTGGCCGCCGCCGGCGCGAAGGTCCAGGCCGTCGATGGCGTGCGGGTGCTGACCGAGGATGGCTGGTGGCTGCTTCGCGCCTCGAACACCCAGGCCGTGCTGGTAGCCCGCGCCGAGGCCAGCACCGAGGCCGGGCTTGAGCGGCTCAAGGCCAGCCTGGCGGAACAGATCGTGCTGAGCGGCCTGCAGGTGCCCGATTTCTCCGGCGAGAATGCCGGCCACTGAAACGCCCATGACGCGCTTCCGAAAGGAGCTACGCCGATGATGCGTGTGCCTACCCTGGCCGGCCTGTTCCTGGCCGCGATGCTGCTGCCGGCGCTGGCGCAAGGCGGCAAGCCCGGCACATTGCCGCAGAAACCCGGCATGCAGACGCCCATGGGATCCTGCTCAGCGGAGGAAGCGCAGCGCGTCGAGGCGGCTTTCGCGGAAGCCGGGCGGCTGACCCGCAATGCCATCGCCGCCCTGGACGGCAACCCGCAACTGCCGGAGTTTCGCCGCTGGTTCGGCGCCGGCCCGGTGGCCCCGGTACGCCGGAACCTGGTTCTGATCCGCGACTATCTGGCCACCCGCAGGCCGCCGCAGATCGCATGTAATGCGCCGCAGGCATGCCCGCGCGGCCGCTTCGCCTACACCATGACGCAAAGCGGCGCGATGGGCTTCTGTGAGCTGTTCTTCCGCGCCCGGCAGGATGGCTTCGACACCGCCGCTGGCATCGTCATCCATGAGGTGAGCCACGCCGCAGCCCGTACCCGCGACATCGCCTATTCGATACGCGGCGCCGCCGTGCTGGCTAAGGAGGACCCGGCCTCGGCCGCCACCAACGCCGATAATTACGAGTATTTCGTGGAAAGCCTGCGCCGCTGAACGCAGCCGGCAGGGCTTGCACGGCCGTCGACAGCGGCATGGGCAACCGGCGCGGCAGCCCGGTAGCCTGGCCGTCCTTGGGAGGCGGGGGGACAGCCGAACTTGACGGCCGGGCAGCGGCCCCCTTGCATGGCCCAGAGAATCGGAGAACGCCCATGCTGAATTCCCGCCGCGCCCTGCTCGGCGCCATCCTTGCCGGCCCCGCGCTGGCACAGGGCTGGAGCCCCTCGGGGCCGATGCGCATCGTCGTGCCCTTCCCCGCCGGCGGCACCACCGACCTGCTGGCGCGGCTCTACGCGCAGCGGCTGACCGAAACCATGGGCGTCTCCGTCGTCATCGAGAATCGCGGCGGTGGCGGCGGCTCGATCGGCGCCGACGTGGTGGCCAAGGCGGCGCCGGATGGGCAGACCCTGTTGTTCCACAACCTGACCTTCAGCACGACGACGGCGGCGCTCGAATTCGCCGGTCGCGCACCGCATTCCATCGAGCGCGACTTCGCCCCCATCACGCTGGGCGCCAACGTGCCGATGATGCTGCTGGTCGGCGCGCAGGTGCCGGCCAGCAACCTAGCCGAATTCGTCGCCTGGGCCCGCAGCCAGACGCCGCCCGCTTTCTATGGCAGCACCGGCCCGGGCAGTACCATGAACCTGATGACGGAGGTGCTGAAGCGCGACGCCGGTATCGGCCTGGAGCACATTCCCTTCCGCGGCGCGGCGCCGCTGGTGCAGGAGATGCTGGCCGGCCGCATCGCCTTCGGCGGCGACCAGCTCTCCTCGTCGCTCGTGCATATTCGCGGCGGGGCGTTGCGCCCCATTGGCCCCCCGGCCGCCGCCCGGGCTGGCGCGCTG